>CAIYXP010000101.1 GCA_903930145.1 uncultured Methylococcaceae bacterium | reverse complement strand
TGCGGTGATCAGCGCGAACGAACTGATCAGGTAATCGCTGTACAAATCTAAGAGAGGGTTTTTCATGGGGCACGTTTCCAATAGGCCAGATCTACAGCGGCATTTTATGCCTTTATCAACGACCGTGCGTAACATCAGTTACAAAAAGCATTTATCGCCTGATCCTAGCCTATGCGACACAATCCCCACATATCAAATCGATCAGCCTCACTGCCGGCATTTCATTTTTACTAGGTCTGCTGGTCTGGAGAGAATGGCCAAGCTCAGAAGGTTGGTTTCTAGCGTTTTGCCTAAGCAGCGAAATTAGTATGCGTGGATGGGGACTGATGAACTTTGCGGATTGGCTAAAGACGCGCAAAGAGCCAGAATCTGTCGCTAAATGAAGGGCTTGATCCGTTCAATGATCTTACCTAGCGTTGACCCATGTTCGAAATAGCATAAAGCTAGGCAACACGTAAAAAAAGGTTTGCCCTCATGATGTTTGTCTAACTTTATGGCCTGACAGAATTTTAGTTTAGCCATACGGGCAACCCGAAAACCCCGTTCCGTTCACATTTCGACAGGTTCAACGCGAACGGAAACCCTTGATTAAAATGATCCCGTTCGCGCTTGCCGAAGTGCGGGGTTTTTCGAGGTGCCATACGGGAGCGAGAAAAACATCCTTCAAACCTCATGGTTCCAGCTTGACATCCTTTGGCTCTGCTCGGGCTGTACGCCAATTCTGCACCTCCTCAATCAGGCTCATTGTCGTGGTGCATAAAAATGGGATGCTTTGGATAAACACCGTCAATGCAAACAAGTTTTGCTCATAGACATCGAACTGATTAGACATCCATAACCAAATTGCCCCAGAAAGTAATAACAGGCCCATTATGGTTTCTGTTTGAGCGGGCCGGTCAGCTTTTTTCTTTTTGACCAATCCGCCTTTTTCAGTGCGCTTGAAGGCCAAACCTTCGGTGACCATTCCTTCAACCACTGCCTTCGATACGGTGTATTGCAGACTCATTGCCGCCAAAGCCGCCCCGAAAATCTGTTTCTTGGGGATCAACACCCGCCGACTGTACAACAACCAAGCATGAACCACATTCACAAAGACGGCAGTCAGGACCGGCACTGTCAAGGCAATTGCCGGATAGGCCAGGTCGAACAGGATAATCAATGGCACCCAGATCAAGTTCAAAAACGACACTGCCGTTCCAACTGCATCGGAAAACCAATAGGACCAACCCGTCACAAAATGGTATTTCTGCTGCGGGGTGAGCGTCTTGGACTTTGGCAGCATGTGCCGCCAATGTTTGCGGATAATTTGCATTGCCCCGTAAGCCCAGCGATGCCGTTGCGTTTTGAATGCCAGCAAGGTGTCCGGGAGCAAACCCCAACCATAGCGTTCCCGTGTGTAGTGGGCGTGATAGCCAAGGGTCAACAGGCGTAGCCCAAGTTCGGTGTCTTCCACTATGGTATCGGTGGCCCAGCCGCCGGCTTCGTCGAAGGCTGAACGTTTGACCATCAACATCGTGCCATGGGCGATGATGGCGTTGTCTTCATTGCGCTGCACCATGCCGATGTCGAAAAACCCGGCATATTCTGCATTCATGATGGTTTTAAGCAGATTATCATTACCGTCCCGATGGTCTTGCGGGGCTTGGATAATGGCCACTTTAGGATCGTTGAACCATGGCACCAAGTCTTTCAACCAATTAGGGTCGACTTGATAGTCTGCATCAACCGCACAGATGACCGCCGCATCCGGGGCCATCTCCTTTAGCGCCATGTTGAGCGCACCCGCCTTGAACCCTGACACTTTGGGCAAAAAGACAAACTTGAAACGCGGCCCTAACTTTTCGCAATGCTCTTCAATCGGTTTCCAATAATATTCTTCGGTGGTGTTATTGACAATCGCCAACACCTCAAAATTTGGATAATCCAATGCGGCCATGCTATCCAAGGTCGCCTTGTACATATCTGGCTGCTCCTTGTAAGCAGGGACATGAATGGAAACCATCGGGGCCGGATCAGGCAATTTCGGCATATTCTTACCGGGCTCAATCAGCCGGACAGGCTCGTGGCCCAACATGACCTCGGCAATTTCATGCACCTTGGCCAAAGTGATGACTGTCAACGGCAGCATCATCACAAAACCAATCCCCCACATGATCCAAAGGCCGGGGTTTAAGTAATAGTCTAGCGGATAAAGCGCGGCAGAAATCAGGCCCCCGCCCAAAGCATTGGCGGCAAAGGCATAAGCCAAGGCATGACCGAAAGTCGGACGCCTGCGTCTCAAGCCCCATAGGGTAATGAGAGTGCCGAGAATAATGCCCCCATAGGCAAACTCGATTCGGCTCTTCTGCACAGGCCCGCTCAAAGGGAATTTGAGGACGCGGTTAATATCGTATAAACCCCAATATGGCCCGGCACCACTGCCTTCAATCGTGCTTTTCCAAGGTTGGTCAAAGGCTTCTACAATATTGTATTTTGTAAGGTTCCTTTTTTTCGCTTCATTGAGAAACTCCCTGACCACTTGAGCTTGTTTTAATGGATTGGGGATTGCCCTAAGACGATTGTAACCTTGACTAGGCCAGCCAAATTCCCCAATCAGAACATCCTTGTTATAAGTCTTGCGCAACAAATTATACTTGTCTAGCGCATAATGAACGGCATTTTCAGCACCAATTTCTTCCCAGAATGGCAGATTATGGGTAGTGATGAAATCAACCTCATTGACTAACTCAGGAATGGCGACCCAATCATTCCAACCTTCACTGGTAGTCACTGGCTTAGTGCTTTTGGCTTTGGCTTGTTTGATATATTCAATCAAATCTTTCAAGCGCAATTGAGCCTCCGGCGACAATTTCTTTTTATTTTCGTCACCTTCAACAATGACTATATCCGGGTACTCCATGCGCGCCCGCAACATGACCTCGTTGCCGACAATCAGTTCGTTGACATTCTTATTTTCTATGGCGAGTTTGATTGCGGCATCCAATTCCTTTTGGTTCATATCTTTGATATCTTGGTTAACCTTGCCAGCCGCATCGCGCTCGTCATTCAGCCAGACACCCAAACTGACATCAAGATTATATTTTTGCGCCAATTCGGGAATTTTCGCTTCGCTGCCTGTTGACGTGTATATCCGCACCTTTTTGGCAATTTTTGCCACCATTTCGAGATCTTTACTGATATCTTCAGGGCTTTTCTCTGGCCCATTGAAGGGTGGATGCGAAGGTTCGTAAGCCAGCGAAAGCGATGCGATCTTGTCGGAAAAGTCAGGAGGTTCAGCCACTTGTTGAGCCACATACCAGACGGCAAATTGGGCGAAAGCGGCAATGATGGCAGAAATCAGAACGATTAGGCGCATAATTAATCAAATGTTGTTAGGTGTGGCGTCGTTCCGGTAGACTCATCATGAATTTGGCGTGGGCAATATAGTTCATACTTCAGTTAGTGTTTGTCCAACTTCAAAAGCTGCCCACGCCCCAAACAAAAAGTCTAGGCAGAACACAATGTTGGCTCAATGCGCCCCGTCCTTGTTCGCCGGGTTTTCAGGTAAATCCTTGGGGATTACGGACGGCTGCTCCCAACATTGGTTGATCTCCTCAGGCTTGGGATTGTAAACGTCAGGTTTGTCTTTCTGTAGGTTGACTATACACCCGAATGCCGAAGCCAAGGCTTGCGGCGAACACTTAAAGGCTGTGTAAAACGTATAAAACTGGCTGGCCGCCCCCGAATCGTCCCTAGCCAATGCAGCGACCACGCGCTTGCCCGTGCGCTCACATTCGGCTGACACCAATGCACCGGGTTGTTTAGCTTTGGGTTTGCTCGATTGTGCTGATTTGGATGCCGGGTTTTCGGGTTTGGACGATGGAGCCGACTTGGTTGCGGCAGGCTGGGAATCAGGCTTCACCGCTGTCGGGGCGGCAGGCTTGGCAGCATCCTCAGCCATACTTGGGGTGAGGGGCATAGCCGCAAGTATTATGAAGCTTAGCACGGAAAGGCCAAGGCTAACACTGCTGGTGGGCGGGGTACTGACACTCCAGAATTTCATATAATGTGACCTTCTACTTAAGAATGATTAATAAGTTTGCTAAGCTCAGCGGGATCAAAAAAACTGATGCACAACACTGATGGTGATCTGTAGGCGTGTGGTACATTATCCTGTTAATCTGGTAATTTGTACATGGCGGGGATTCAATCAACAAGCGCACACTTGGGCAATGCTTTGCTTGCTGTTTGCCTACTTCGAACTGGCCCACTCGTTGCGTCATCTCCAAACAATCTAAATTCATCATAATTGCTATGTCAGTAACACCCTCCATCGAAATCATACCAAGTTTCCAAGGCATGCCAGATAATTCGGGACAATCCTTTGGAGAGCCTGAAACCCCTAAACCTCCGAAAAATCAGCGTCTCTTGCTGTTTATCGCTATTTTTTCCCTGTGCCTGGCCGCCAGCTTGGCCTATGTTTGGCTGCGCGAGCCGATCTACCAAAGCACGGCATCACTGCTTACTGTCGCACCCGAGGAAGCCGGAATTGGCGGCGGCAACGTTACCGTCCACCCAATCAAGACACAAGATGACGGTCTGGTGCCTAGCATTCCTTTAGCGGCCATTGAGCGGTCAGAAAACCCGGCAAACCCTGAACACGTCACCTTGCAGAGGCAAATATTACTCGGAGTCCCAGTATTCGAGGAGACGCTGCACCGGCTTTACGAACACAAGGAAAATGCGGGAGCCCCTCGCCTGAACCTGAGCGACCTCCGTGGATTGCTTAGTGTGGATATGGTCAAGGGGACAAATATGGTCGAAATGAAAGCCCAAGGGCCAGCACCTCAAATCCTAGCGCCGCTGGTCAACACTTGGATAGATGCCTACCAAGCACTGCGGGAACAAACCATGCGCGATGCCAAAAGCAATAATTATGCTGCTTTGGAAGAAGAATCCAAGCAATTGGAAAAAAAGATCGCGGAAAACCGAAAAAAATTGGCGGCATTTCGGTCAACCCATGACATATTATCAAGGACAGACTCGGATAACACTCCAATGATGAAGCTGAAGGGTTTGAATGAAGCTTACAACAAAGCAACCGATGAGCAAGTAAAGGCAAAGGCCAAATTGGATGCTATTCGGGCGGCAATCGCCCGTGGCGAACCCGTCATGTCCCCTGAAGACGGTCCGGGCCTTGCCGCCTTGGAGAAAAGAGTTCAAGAATTGCGTGAAACTTTGAAAGAAGTAAAACGCCGTTTCACACCGACCTACATGGCGATGAATCCACAGATGAGGCAAATCCCTGAAAAACTTGCCCAAGCCGAGGCGGCAGTAAAGCAAAAGCTTGAATACGGTAGCCGCGCTTTGCTTAGCCAGACCGAACAAAACTATGTTGCCGCACTGCAATCGGCTCAGGAACTCAGGCAAAAAATCGCCGAGATGAAAATGGAGTCGTCTGAATTCACCAATCGCTTTGCCGAGCAACAAGCCATGGAAGACGATCTTAAAGAGACTGGAGGGAATGCACAGGGAAACCCAGGCCAAACTGGCTCATATCGAATCTAGGCCCGAGGAACCCTATCCTCCCTTGCAGGTTGTCGAGCGAGCCTATCCACCAACGCAGGCTTTTTGGCCGCATTATTGGCGCGACACCGGCATCAGCGTGGTTGCAAGCCTCATTTTTGCCATCTTATTCATCTGGCTATACGATTACCTGACGCGAATGGATGAAACGCCTCATCCGTCCCAGCCGGCAATGCCCAGTTTCCAGTTCTACTCTGTTCAAGGTAGCCTTCCCACTGGCAACCGGGACGAGCAAAACCCAGCCCTGCTCACCCAGCAAGAACCCACTCCGCTCGCCTTGGACAGCCCCTTCCCGCGCGAATTAACTGCACACGAAATCCATATATTATTAGACTCTTCCGACCTTAAAACCAAGCGCTGGATTGGACTCTTATTATCCGGTTTTAGCGTGGAGGAAGCCGTAAGCTTGCGGGTAGCGGATGTGGACTTATCATTGAATCGGATTTACATTGAAGGAACTTCGCCAAGGTCGGTCCCACTAACACTCAGGTTAAAACAAGCATTTCTGGCATCCACACCGGATGACTCGCCGGAAATACCTATTGATGCCGAAGAAATATCCGCCCGAATTGCTTGCGCCAGTTTCGACTCGGGACTGCCACACCCAGAGGAGATAGATGCAGCCACTATTCGCCACACTTATATTGCCTATCTGGTCAGGCAAGGCATTAAGCTATCTGAACTGGAACGTATTGTAGGCCGATTTCCGGCCAAGAACCTTGCCCTTTATGGGCGGCTATCCCCACCCGGACCTAGTCTGTCAACCAACCGGGTAACGCTAGAACATCCGGCATTGCTCAACCACGAAGATGTAACATGATTAATTTTAAATGTTAATTAAATCCGTAACTTAACCTAACCGTAAGAGGCAATCCAATGTTTAGCTGGTCAGACAAGTTTTTGACTAATATTGATATTTTGGATATAGAACATAAAAATTTGTTCAATCTACTTGCCACACTAACCACTAAACTAAAATTAAGGAAAATAGATGATGAAGATATTGAAAGCTCTATAAGCATATTAGTCCATTATTCTAAAAACCATTTACATCATGAAGAACTCATCATGAGGGAATATCACATCGATTATAGGCATTTTTCCAAACACATAATGGAGCATTCATCATTTAGATACGATATTGATCGTTTCAATAGTAATACTTGTGGCTATGATCGCCGAATTATTGGTCAATTGGAGCAAATAATCCGTTTTATCACCCATTGGTTCACATTTCATATATTAAGTACCGATCTAGTCATGGCTGAGCAATTAGCCTTGATTAAATCAGGCAAAGACCCAAAGGAAGCTTATGATAACATTAAGGATCACAAAACTGACCCCGAAAATTTTAATCTGATGCTTGACTCGGTAATTAATCTCTGGTTCGATGCCAGAGACGATTGTAAGCGCTTGGAAGAAAGTCTCACAAAATATATTGATAATATCATATAAATCTTTAATAACTACTCCATAATTTCGTATGACCCTCTAGTTTATTTTTTATCAGCACTTTTTATTAACCCAAAGAAAAAGGTGAATATTAATGTTTATTTGGTCAAATAAATTTGAGACAAAATTAGATTTGGTGGATACTCAGCATAAAAACCTGTTTGACCTCATGAATAAACTTTGTGTCCATATTAAAAATGGAACCAAATCTGACGCCGAATTGGATAGTGCGATCAGGCTCTTAATCCATTACTCGAAAACTCATTTACATGATGAAGAACTGTTGATGCAAGATAGCCAAATCGATAACCGTTTTTTTACCAGGCATCGGATGGAACACAATTCCTTTTTATATGATGTGGACCGTTTTAGCGAATTTTCCACTTCAGACGACAGCAGCACGGATAAGGCGGATAAAATCGTTCGCTTTATTGCATTTTGGCTAATCTTCCATATCTTGGGAACCGATTTAGTCATGGCTGAACAAATTGCCTGCATCAAATCGGGGATGACCCCCCAGCAAGCCTTTGAAACCGTCAAAGATCAGAAACTAGATTCAGTCACTGTCAAAATGATGCTGGATGCAGTCATGAACTTATGGATGGACTCAAAAAACGCTCATGCCAATTTGGAAGAAAAATATAAGGGGTTGGAAATCAAATGTAAGAATTTACAAGAAAAATGCACGGACTTGGAAAGTAAAATCCAGACTGTGTTAGTAGAAACTATCGATTATGAATCTGATTTCAGGCCATTTGATTTATATAAATGAACATTTCCCTATCCCACGAAAGCATCCCCCTCAAAGAATTCACCGAGAAGGCGTACTTGGATTATTCCATGTACGTCATCCTAGACCGTGCCTTGCCGCATCTCGCCGACGGCTTGAAACCAGTGCAGCGGCGCATTGTTTACGCGATGTCTGAGCTTGGACTTTCTGCGCTGTCCAAGCACAAGAAATCCGCCCGCACCGTCGGCGATGTGCTGGGTAAATACCATCCGCATGGCGATTCCGCCTGCTACGAGGCGATGGTGCTGATGGCGCAACCGTTCTCTTACCGCTACCCGCTGATTGACGGCCAGGGAAACTGGGGTTCGCCGGATGACCCCAAATCCTTTGCCGCAATGCGCTATACCGAAGCCCGCCTAACGCCTTACGCCAACACGCTGTTGTCGGAATTGGAGCAAGGCACGGTGGACTGGATACCGAACTTTGACGGTACGATGGACGAGCCGTCATTATTGCCGGCCCGTTTACCCAATTTGCTGCTGAACGGCGCAACCGGAATTGCCGTCGGCATGGCAACCGACATCCCTCCGCATAACCTGCGCGAAGTGGTCAGTGCTTGCATCCGCTTGTTGGATCATCCCGAAGCGACGCTGGAAGAATTGTGCGAACTGGTCAAAGCGCCGGATTTCCCCACCGAAGCCGAAATTATCACTGCCAAAGAAGACATCTTGCGCCTATATCAAACCGGCAACGGTTCGGTTCGGCTACGCGCCCGTTACGAGCAAGAAGACGGAAACATCATCATCACATCGCTGCCTTATCAAGTGTCTGGCAATAAGATCATGGAGCAAATTGCCGCGCAAATGAATGCGAAGAAATTGCCGATGGTCGAGGATTTGCGCGACGAATCCGACCACGAGAGTCCGACCCGCTTGGTCATCATGCCTAAATCCAAGCGCATTGACGCGGCACAATTGATGTCGCATTTGTTCGCCACCACGGATTTGGAAAAAAGTTACCGCGTCAATCTCAATATGATTGGCTTGGATGGCAAGCCTCGGGTAAAGAATCTGCGCGAGATTCTGGTGGAGTGGCTGGTTTATCGCACCCAAACCGTCACTCGCCGTTTGCAATATCGCTTGTCCAAAGTCGAAGCGCGGTTGCATATCCTTGAAGGATTGCTGATTGCTTATCTGAATTTGGACGAAGTCATTCGCATCATCCGCACGGAAGACGAACCTAAGCCAGTATTAATGGCTCGCTTTGGCCTGACCGACATCCAAACCGAGGCCATTTTGGAAACCAAGTTGCGCCACCTCGCCAAATTGGAGGAAATGAAGATACGCGGGGAGCAGGATGAATTGCAAAAGGAGCGGGAGAAACTGCAAGGCATCTTGGGTTCCAAGGCGAAGCTACACGCTCTGGTAAAAAAGGAATTGACGCAAGACGCAGAGAAATACGGCGATGCCCGCCGCTCGCCGATAGTCGTGCGGCAAAGCGCCCAAGCGATGGATGAAACCTCGTTGATTCCTAACGAACCGCTGACCATCATTTTGTCGGAAAAAGGGTGGGTACGCTCAGCCAAGGGCCACGACATTGATGCCGCCAACTTAGGCTACCGGACCGGCGATGGTTTCCTCGCCGCAGCCCTTGGCCGCAGTAGCCAGCCAGCCTATTTTATCGACTCCACTGGACGCAGCTATGCCATCTCGGCCCATGACTTGCCTTCTGCCCGCAGCCAAGGTGAGCCGTTGACGGGGCGACTGAATCCGCCGCCATTGGCAACGTTCAAAACCGTGTTGGCAGGTTCTGATGAAGATTGGTATTTGCTCGCGACCACCGGGGGTTATGGCTTCATCACCAAATTGGGCGAATTCTCCACCAAAAACCGGGCCGGCAAGGCATTGTTAACAGTACCCGAACACAACGAGGTGTTATTGCCATTGAAGTTTAACGATCCGGCAACCGACCGTCTGGCGGTAGTGACATTGCAAGGACGATTATTGGTATTTCCATTCAGTGAAATACCCGTGCTAAATAAAGGCAAAGGTAATAAACTGATTGACATCAAAACCTCCGATTTAGCCGAAGGGCTTGATAGAATCATTGGCTTGTGCGCCCTGCCTACCCATACTGGCCTGAAAATCATCGCCGGCAAGCGGTTTTTGACTCTGCAAGGCAATGATTTGGAAACCTATGAAGCCGGACGAGGCAAGCGTGGACATCCTTTGCCCAGAGGTTTTCAACGGGTGGATGGGATGGAGAGTATTTGATTTTCCAAGGCTTAGGATGAACTAGAAGCAAGATTGCAGCGACTATGACACATACCCAGCCCAACAACCCCTTACACGGCCTGACACTTGAAACCATTTTGACCCAACTGGTTGAACATTTTGGTTGGGAAAAGCTAGGCCAAACCATTAAGATCAAATGCTTCAACCAAGACCCTAGCATCAAATCTAGCTTGAAATTCTTGCGGACAACCCCTTGGGCTAGAAAGGAGGTGGAAGCCTTGTACCTTCGCCACCAACAAACAGTGGATAAGCCAAAACCACCAAATAGCGAAGAGGCTTAATTGATCTCGAACAGGGTTTAAGCTAAATTCCAAAGATTTTGGAGCGTCAAAGCTTGCTTTCACATAAAGCTTGCTTTCACATAAAGCTTGCTTTCACATAAAGCTTGCTTTGATATAAAGCTTGCTTTGACATTAGGATTTGGAGTTGTTCAGCTTGCTTTATCTGTCAAAGCAAGCTTTGATGCTCCACTGGAATATGATTTAACATCAGGCAAATACATGGAATCAAAAATACAACATTCAATCGCCATCATCGGCGCCGGCCCTGCGGGTTTAATGGCAGCTGAAGCCGCCATTCAAGGCGGTGGACGGGTCGATGTCTATGACGGCATGGCCTCTGTAGGTCGAAAGTTTTTATTAGCCGGCAAGGGCGGCTTGAACCTGACCCATGCCGAGCCGATGGAAGCCTTTCTTTCACGCTATGGTTCTCGCGAGGCCCATTTGCGTCCTTTAATCAAAGCCTTCGGTCCGACTGAGTTGCGCGAATGGGCGCAAGGTTTGGGCATAGGAAGTTTTGTCGGCAGTTCGGGCCGGGTGTTCCCAACCGACCAAAAAGCCGCGCCCTTGCTTAGGGCTTGGCTACATCGCTTGCGCAAAGCCGGTGTGGTGTTCCATAGCCGCCACCGTTGGCAAGGCTGGGATGAAAACAATGCGCTGCTTTTTGATACGCCTCAAGGCATTAAAACCGCTGAAGCTGATGCCGTTGTGCTGGCTTTGGGCGGCGGCAGTTGGTCCAAACTCGGCTCCAATGGTGCTTGGGTGCCAATCTTGGCCGAGCGCAGCATCAATGTGTCTCCTTTACGCCCTTCCAACTGCGGGTTCAATTTCACTTGGAGCGAACATTTCCGCACACGTTTTGCAGGGCAGCCTGTCAAAACTGTAGGCATATCCTTCACCGATGCCGAAGGCGAGGAACATTCGCAACTTGGGGAGTTCCTCGTCACCGAAAATGGAGTCGAGGGGCATTTGATCTATGCTTTGTCTGCCAAAATCCGCGACACCATTGAAGCCCTTGGGGTTGCCACGCCACGGCTGGACTTGACACCGGGCCGTCATTTAAAAAGCTTGGTCAGCGCTCTATCCAAACCGCGTGGATCGGCCTCGATGGCAAAGCATTTACAGCACAAAGCCAGAATCGATGGGATCAAAGCGGTTTTGTTGCGGGAACTCGCGGACCCTGAGGATTTCGAAGACCCTGTTCGCCTAGCATCAGTCATCAAATCTTTACCATTGAGGTTAACATCCACGCGGCCGCTGGACGAAGCCATCAGCACGGCGGGGGGTGTCACTTTTGAGGCATTGGAAGAACATTTAATGCTGCAAGCCTTGCCGGGGGTATTCTGCGCTGGAGAAATGCTGGACTGGGAAGCCCCAACGGGAGGTTATTTGCTGACCGCTTGTTTTGCCACGGGCAAAGCCGCAGGCGAGGGGGCATTGGCTTGGTTAACAGAAGATAAAAAATGAATGCAAATTCGAAGCAGCCTCTAAGCTTTAAACATCCTAGGGACTCTCAAGTAATTAAAATTTGTTGCCATTTTATTGTCCTTGGATGCTATCTGAAACAAGTCCCAGTCTACAGTGACAAAGGGTATATCTTTTTTTATCAGCCTAAGAATGGCGCAGTCGGTAATTCCAAGCCTTAGGAATTGCTCATGCTTGACAATCTCTGAACTAGGTTCAAAAACTTCTTGATGGTCTGAAATCAAGTTAGAGAGCGTCAACAGGACTGTTTTCTTTACTGGCTCGCCAATCTGCGAAACAAGATTAGACGCTTCGGTCAGGATATGTGGTGTTACCAACATTTTTTCGTAACTGGCTAGGATTTTAATCAGCAAATCGAAATCTTCTGGCTCAAATGTCCTTGTGCGCTTGTGTTTGTTTATCAGTGAACGGTCTGTCAAGCCAACGATAAGAAGCACGAGAAGATTAGTATCAATAATTATCTGCCGCAAGCTGATCACCCACCATACGATTTTTAACTGCTACAACCTCTCCGCTTACATCATTAATACGGACCATTTTAAATGAGCGCTTGGGATTACTTGGCTGGTTAAGCCCAGGGAACATTTCACTAGCGGGATAATCCCAAGGACGGGAAAATCCGATCGTTACGACCCATTCATTTTTGGAATCGTCAAATACCACTTCCTCCAAACCTAAATTGGAAATGTTTTCAAATTCAAAAATATCTTTCGTATACAAAATTGCTTTAAGAACAGCATCTTTAACTTTCATTGACAATCTCCTAAACAACACATTCGATTGTAATTCACGCCTTTATCCCATGCTCCCGCATCGCTTGCAACACCGTTTGACCAATATGGGCGGGGTTGCGGGCGACATATAGCCCTAAGGCTTCCATGGTGTCCATCTTGGCGCTGGCTGTGTCGGATTCGGAGGAGATAATCGCCCCGGCATGGCCCATGCGACGGCCCGGCGGAGCGCTAACACCGGCGACAAAGCCGACAATCGGTTTGCTCATATTTTTTTGTGCCCACCGGGCCGCTGCAACTTCTTGTGGCCCGCCAATTTCGCCTATCATCACGACGATTTCAGTTTCCGGGTCGGACTCAAACGCTTTCAACACAGTCACGAAATCAGTGCCGTTGATAGGGTCGCCACCTATGCCCACCGAGGTGCTAATACCTATCCCTAGGGCAGACATTTGTTCGGTGGCTTCATAATTGAGAGTGCCTGAACGGGAAACGATGCCGATGTTGCCTTTCTCATAGATGTGCGAGGGCATGATGCCCACTTTGCATTCACCCGGTGTGATGATGCCAGGACTGTTCGGCCCGATCAGAATCGCATCCCGACCCAAGCGATAACGTTGTAAGCGCACCATGTCATGGATGGGGATGCCGTCCGCTATCGTCACTGCCACTTTAATTCCCGCGTCAATCGCTTCCATCAAGGCATCGGCATTAAAAGGTGGCGGCACAAACACACCCGACACATCGGCTCCGGTGGCAGCAACGGCTTCTGCCACCGTGTCGAATACCGGCAAACCCAAATGTGTGGTTCCACCCTTGCCGGGGGTTACCCCACCGACCACATTCGTGCCAATGCTCATTGCATCTTGGGCGTGGAAACTGGCATGTTCCCCGGTGAATCCCTGAAAGATGACCTTGGATTCTTTATTGACAAATACGCTCATAGGACTGTCTCCTTAACGATGGCAACGGCCTTGGCCGCAGCAGTGTCCAAGTTTTCAGCGGTAATAAAGGCAAGCCCCGACTCCGCCAGTATTTTGCGGCCTTCTTCGACATTCGTGCCGGCCAAGCGCACCACCAGCGGAACTTTGATTTGCAGATGCTTGCAAGCTTGGATCAAACCAAGCGCGATCCAATCGCAGCGATTGATGCCGGCGAAGATGTTCACCAAAATAGCCTTGACGTTGGAGTCTTGCAACACAATACGGCAAGCGTTGGTGACTTTCTCGGGCGAAGCGCCGCCTCCCACATCCAGGAAATTGGCCGGCCGGCCACCGTGCAAGGTGATTGCGTCCAAGGAAGCCATTGCCAATCCCGCCCCATTGACGATGCAGCCGATATTGCCGTCCAGCGCTATGTAATTGAGTCCATGGCCGGATGCCTCCACTTCCTTGGGGTCTTCCTCGGCCAAGTCGCGCATATCCGTAATGCCGCGCTGGCGATAAAGCGCATTGTCATCAAAATTAAATTTGGCATCCAAAATCAGCAGTTTTTCCTCCTCGCCAATGCTGACAATGGCGAGCGGGTTGATTTCAATTTGCAAAGCATCTTTGTCCCTCATGCAGCGATAGAGTGATTTCATCAGCTTGACAGCTTGCGGCATCAGCCGACCTTTAAGCCCTATCCCTGTGGCAATTTTACGACATTGGAAATCACGCAAACCAATGGCGGGATCGACCACTTCCTTGATGATTTTTTCCGGCGCAGCCTTGGCAATATCTTCAATGTCCACGCCACCTTCGCTGGATGCCACCACGGTGATGCGCTGAGTGACGCGATCAATCACCAAGCCCAGATAGAATTCCTTTTTAATATGACTGGCTTGCTCAACCCAAACCCGATGCACCAACGCGCCTTCCGGGCCAGTTTGATGAGTGAAGAGTGTGCTGCCAATCATGGCATCGGCGGTCTTTTTCACTTCGTCAATGGAATGAACCAGCTTCACACCACCGGCCTTGCCACGTCCACCGGCATGAATCTGAGCCTTGACGACCCATTTGGAACCCCCAATATCCTCGGCGACTTGGGCCGCTTGTTTGTCAGAATAGGCAACGCCGCCGACGGGAACCGGCACATCATAGGCTTTCAACAATTCCTTTGCTTGGTATTCGTGGATATTCAAACGCTCGACCTCATCTCTATTTGCTTGATTTGCCTAACCACATTTTCCGCCATGCGGATTGATGCGGCATCAATCAGCCGGCCATCCAGTGACACTGCCCCCTTGCCTTCCTTAGCCGCCTGCTGCATGGATTCAATGATGCGATAGGCACGGCTGACTTCCTTTTCGGTTGGGGTGAAGACTTCATTGCACAAAGCGACTTGCGAAGGGTGGATGGCCCATTTGCCTTCACAGCCCAAGGCGGCTGCGCGGCGGGCGGCGGCACGGAAGCCTTCTGGATCGTTAAAATCACCAAAAGGCCCGTCGATTGGCCTCAGACCGTAGGCACGACTGGCGGCAACCATGCGGGAAATGCCGAAATGCCATTGGTCGCCCCAGTGGAAGCCACGTTCATTGGCTTCGTCCGAGTCGGTCAACATGCCATAGTCCGGGTTTGCACCGCCAATGTTCGTCGTCCGTGCGCGGACGGAAGCCGCATAATCGGCCACGCCAAACACCATGGCCTCCATGCGTTCTGGACAAGTCCGTGCAATTTCCTCGACATTTGCCATCCCCATGGCTGTTTCGATCAGCACATGGATATTGATTGGCTTGTAACCTTTATAAGCTTCGATTTGAGAGAGCATGGTCGCGACGAACAGCACATCGGAAGCGGACCCTACTTTTGGTATTAATATGGTGTCTAACTTGTCACCGACAGATTCCACTATTTCCACCAAATCCCGGTAGGCCCAGTAAGTGTCCAATCCGTTCATGCGAATGGAAACTGCGCATTTTGACCAATCGTAAGTTTGCAAAGCCTCGATGATGTTCGCCCGCGCCGGCTCCTTGTCATCCGGGGCCACGGCATCTTCAAGATCAAGGAAAACGATGTCGGCACCCGCTTCAGGTGCTTTTTCCAGCATACGTTTGTTGCTGCCCGGAACCGCTAGTTCACTACGGTGTAATCGATTTTTCACGGCCATGTTTATCTCTGGGAAAAATTAAAAATCCGCATCCTTGACGTTAAAGCGAATGATTATAATCGCTTAAGGCTTGGTTTTCCCTAAATTTTGGATTTGATGATGCAGGGATTATTTGCTGTTCGCTCTAGCCTTAGAACCACAAGCTAGCTGAGTTCACGCCCGTTGGCAACACAGTCAAAATTTTATCTGTCGCAACTTTTGCCACAAAAATGTTGTAAAAATGAAAAATATTTGCTACGATCTGCACCAGAGCAACTATCTGTTGCTTATAAACAACGGATTCAATTCCAACTAAATGCTTTGAGGAAGGGTAAACCTTATGAAGACCATCACTAAAACTACTTTAATTAGCCTAGCAGTCGCTTCAGCGATTGCCGCTGTGCCACAAGCAGCATTTGCCCACAAAACGGGGAAATCTCACACTCATAGTTCTGCCACCCGTTCTTCATCCGCTGTGTCCACTTCCAGCACCGATGCAAGACTGCGTGCCATGGAAGCGGAAATTCAAGCTCTGCGTAGCCAATTGAACACTACCAACACCACGGCTAAATCCGCACTCACCAATTCCCAGCAGAATGCTGCTTCGGAAAAAGTGGTCGAAGAAAAAATTGCCGAGCATGAAGCGAAGTCCAAAGAAGACGACAGCACCCTGTACTTCCGTGGCGGTTATGCGGGCATGACCCATAATCGTTCCGATGAATTGTTAACCTCCAACAGTGGCTTGAATGGATTGGGCATTCAGAACATCAGCAATGGTGGCGCTGGTTGGTATATCGGCGCTGGCATTGACCATCGCTTGACTAACGACCTCTGGGGCTTGACCGACCTGATCGCCCTGGATGGCGAATTGATGTTTGAATACAAGAACTTTGGTCAATCCACCAACACTTTGGTTGCCGCTGCAAGCACCGCTTTCGGCCCGGCTGGAACTCTAGGTACAATTCAGAACCAGATAACCCAGTTCACCTTGGCCGCATCTCCGAAACTCAAGTTCAACACTGGCACTATCTTCACACCTTGGGTCATCCCTTTTGGTCTGTCGATGAACGTCATCTCTCCGCCGTCTAGCGGTGTAACCGTGTTGAACCCCGGTTTGATGCTTGGCGTCGGTGGCGAATTTGCAGTATGGAAAGCCATTGTCGCAGGTATCGATTTCCGCTACAACTTCACCGGTGGCGACTTGAGCTACAACAACAGAGTTGGCCTAAATGGTATTCCTGTCAGGCTGAAAGGCATGAGCACCGACGGCCTGACCGCAGGTGGCTATTTCGGCTTCAAGTTCTAAGATTCACTCAGTTTATCTTAGCATCGAAAGGGGAAGGGGGAGCAATCCCCCTTCCCCTTTTGTTTTTAGGTTATTGCAAAACCATCAAGGAAAAAGACAGAAGCCCTAACGGCTTGAGCATTGTCACACACAATGCCTCAGCCGTCTCATTTGCCAGAAAGTGGAATTCCATAGCGCTCTACTCAATCCTATAGTATTTTAATCCGCATTTGGGACCTCAATATCCACCTTTACCATGAAAGAACTTTACCCCACCATTGCCCCTTATGCGGTTCACACCCTAAGCGTAGACAAAGCCCACCGCTTGCATGTCGAGGAATGTGGCAACCCCAAGGGCATCCCAGTGGTTTTTCTTCATGGTGGACCGGGTTCAGGCTGCAAACCCTACCATCGCAGTTTTTTTGACCCTGACCAATACCGCGCCATTCTGTTCGATCAACGCGGTTCCGGGCGATCCGCCCCGCTGGGTCGGTTGGAAGACAACACCACCGCCCATTTACTAGCCGATATGGAGTTTATTCGAAACTCTCTAGGCATTGACGCCTGGTTACTGTTTGGAGGTTCCTGGGGGGCGACACTGGCCCTGCTCTACGCCGAAGCTTACCCAAACCGGGTCAAAGGGTTGGTGTTGCGTGGCACGTTCCTGGCTAGGCAAGAAGATTTGGACTGGTTCGTCAAAGTGGGGGCCAATCGTATTTACCCGGAACGTTGGGACGAACTGATGGCAGCCCTGCATGGCGAAACCCATGAAGACCCTATCGCCAACTTTCACGCCTTATTGAATGGCGAGGATGAACTGGCCCAACGCAGGGTCGCTAGGGCTTGGTCGAGATGGGGTGGACAATTGGCGCTCGGGGAGGATTTTGCACCCACTGACGGCGAAGGCCATATTTCCAACAGTGACTTACAGCAAGCGAAGATAGAGTTGCATTATGCCTTCCATCGCTATTTCATCCAAGAAAATCAAATCCTGCTGAACCGCCAACGCCTGCCCAAAGTCCCGACCATCATCATTCATGGACGGCGCGACCTCGTCTGCCCAATGGAGTCGGCTTATTCCTTGCACAAACATTTGCCAGACTCAAAGCTAAGAATCTTGCCAGAAGCCGGTCATATTGCAGGGAGTCCAGAAATGATTGATGCCTTGGTCACGGCGGCGGATGAGTTGGCTTTGCTGCTGTCGGCTTAAAAAAGCAAGCCCAAATAACTTGAAAGCCAATCCTTTCTACCCCATATTTGTCTCAATTTTCAGAAAAAAGCATATTTCTTCCGCTTGTCGAGGTAAAATTACTGTTTTGATGCCGATTGCCCCTGGGCAAGACAGGCATCATCGCCGACCGGAACCGACAACCAAACGTTGCCAAGCTTAAAGGTATTATTTACATGTTCGATAACCTAACCCAACGATTTAACGATTCGCTCAAGAAAATTCGTGGACAGGGCCGCCTGACCGAGAGCAATATTCAAGACACCCTTCGCGAGGTGCGCGCAGCCCTGCTGGAAGCGGACGTGGCTTTACCCGTGGTCAAGGACTTCATCGAACATGTCAAAGTCCGGGCGCTCGGTCATGAAGTCGAGAAAAGCCTCAGCCCCGGGCAGTCTTTGGTTAAGATCGTCCATGAAGAATTGAAAGCCATCATGGGCAATGCCCATGAAAAGCTCAGCCTAGCCTGTCAACCGCCGGCGGTGATTCTAATGGCCGGCCTACAAGGTGCGGGCAAAACCACCACAGTTGCCAAATTGGCACGTTGGCTGAAGGAAAACGAGCGCAAATCCGTGCTGGTGGTGTCCGCCGACATTTACCGCCCTGCCGCCATCGAACAATTGAAAACCTTGGCGAATGAAGTCAAAGCCGAATTCTTCCCCAGCGACATTTCACAAAATCCTGTAGACATCGCCAAGGATGCCATTAATTTTGCACGCAAAAAATATTATGACGTGGTCCTCGTCGATACCGCCGGCCGCTTAGCTATCGACGAACAGATGATGGCGGAAATCAAAGAAATCCATGCCGCGATCAAACCCATCGAAACTTTGTTTGTGGTCGATAGCATGACCGGCCAAGATGCTGCCAACACCGCCAAAGCCTTCCATGATGCCTTGCCCCTGACCGGCATCATCCTGACCAAGACCGACGGCGACGCCCGTGGCGGTGCTGCCCTGTCTATCCGCCATATCACCGGCAAACCGATCAAATTCCTAGGCATAGGCGAAAAAACCGCCGCTTTGGAATTGTTCCATCCCGACCGCCTAGCCTCCCGAATTCTCGGCATGGGCGACATGCTCTCCCTGATCGAGGATGTGGAGCGCAAGATGGACAAGGACAAGGCCGAAAAGCTGGCAAAGAAAATCCATAAGGGCAAGGATTTCAACCTAGAAGACTATAAAGACCAGCTTACCCAGTTGAAGAGCATGGGCGGGGTCATGGCGATGTTGGACAAGCTGCCCGGTGTTTCCTCGATGCCGCAGCACGTCAAAGACAAGATCAACGAGAAGGAACTGTTCCAACAGCTTGCCATGATCGACTCGATGACCAAGAAGGAACGCCATACCCCCGACATTCTGAACGGTTCGCGCAAAAACCGCATTGCCAAGGGTTCTGGTACAGATGTCGCGGAAATCAATAAGATGCTCAAGCAATTCGAGCAAATGCAGAAAATGATGAAGAAGTTTAAAAAAGGAGGCAATATCGCCTCGATGATGCGCGGCGCGAAATCCATGATGGGCAAGCGGTCGCCAACGTTTTAAGCGTTTTTGGATAAGCAGGGTTTCGCCATTTAAAAATCACGTCGGGAGTGCAAGGCTTGCCTTGGCTTAACATGCCCTCGCAAGGCAAGCCTTGCACTCCTAAATCACTTTTAATCGCAAGCTTGAATTGAATGACTTAACTTTCACAAGGATGTGATGCCACATGGAAGGGAACCTTATCCACTAAACCTATACATTATTCAACCATGTTTTTCATCTTTGGTTCCCCTCGCTCCGGCACTACTTTATTAGCTCAATCGCTTAGCGCCCATTCTGACATCATCGTTCCTGCCGAAACCGATTTTATCATCCCATTGGCATTTATTTTCGAGACTGTCCGTGACCCGGAAATCGGCAAACCGTTAATGATTAATCTAATCACCCATTCGTCGGCATTTCCCCAACATATTGGGGAATACCTAGATAAAGACGAAGTATCCAACATCATTATGGCTTGTGAATATCATCCAACCCACATTCTCAATTCCCTCTATGCCGGACTTGCCACCAAACTCGGGAAAAAATTGGCCGGCAATAAAACGCCAAACGACATCATGTACTTGAGGATATTGGATCAGGCGGGAACCTTTGACGATCAGAGCATTAAAATCATCCATATTGTCAGAGATGTGCGCGATGTCATGGTGTCCCTACAAAGGGCCAATTGGGTTAGTGACTTGGATTTGTATTTTCCAAGATTGTGGTGCCATTCAAACTTATATCTTTATTCGCTTTATCAACACAAAACCGCAAACTATTCGTTTATTCGCTATGAAGACATGGTAAGCGAACCTGAGCGTATCTTCCGGTCCCTCTGTGATTTTTTAGAGCTTGAATTTGAACAAGGGATGCTGGATTTTCATAATTTCCACCCCCGTTATCATAGCATGTCCATACATGCCAAACTCTATACCCCCATTTCCACCAATAATATTGGCTACTATAAGCAAGAGTTGGACGCTTCCGTCATTCTTTCATTTGAAAAACAAGCCAAGGAAGCCTTGGAAACATTTGGATATTATGCCATGGAATAAGCCGTGCAAACCGCCCCAACCACCCGCCGTTTGCTAATCCCTGACATTGTTTGGGTCAAAATCCCCACTGGCCCGTTTATCTACGGCGAAGGCAATCAACAAACCACGATAAATCTCGATGATTTTTGGATAGCCAAATACCCCATCACCAATCAACAATACCAAACTTTCATAGACGATGGCGGTTATCAAGACCCGCGTTGGTGGCGGGATTTGAAAAAGCCGGAGCCGCAAGCCCCCCGCTGGCCACAAGCCAACCGCCCACGCACCAATGTCTATTGGTATGAGGCAAACGCCTTCACCCGCTGGCTATCGGCAGTTTTGGGTTTGGAAGAAAACGCCATCCGCCTACCCACCGAGCAGGAATGGGAAAAGGCGGCGAGGGGAACCAGTGGGTTAAGCTACCCTTGGGGCAACGAATATCAATCTGGTTTTGCCAATATCGACGAAACCGAAAGAAAGGCGGGTCCGTGGTATTTGCAGCAAACCACGGCAGTGGGTCTGTACCCACATGGACGCTCCCCTAATGAAGTCGAAGACCTGTCGGGGACGGTGTGGGAATGGTGTCTGAATAAATATGACAAACCGGAAGTGACAGAGGCCGACATTAGCGGCGACTTCCGGGTTTTGCGCGGCGGATCTTGGTTCTTCAGTCTAGTCAATGCCCGCGCCGTCATCCGCAACAGGCTCGTTCCCGTCAATCGTTACGACTACGGGGGTTTCCGGGTGTTGTCTTCGGTCCCCATTCACACTGTCCGCTGATTGGCTGTCCGCTTCCGCGAAGTAGGCCGGAATAAGGTCGTGCAACGACCGTTTCCGGCATCCGGCCTGTCATCTTGCCGGAAACGCCCGCTAGAGCGGGCCTTTCGGCTTCGCTCAAGACAGGCTTATTCCGGCCTACCTTCATCACTCCGACGCCTCATGTTGTGACAATCAACGCTATGAGCAGGATGCCATATCCCACCCAAGCATGTAAAATTGAAGTTTCAAACTTCAATCCGCACGAAAAACTATGATCCCCCGCACCGCCGAACAGACCGTCAAACGCCTAGACCTTGGCTTTCCGATAGTCGCCATCACCGGCCCTCGTCAAGCCGGCAAGACGACCTTGGCCTCGGATTGGTATGCGGCCTTGCGCTGTTGGCAGTCATTCGCTGGCGAAGAAACCTTGACGCCTTTGTTGATCTACGGCGGCGACGCGGTTCATCAGCGCGAAGGTGTCGAGGTAATGGGGTGGAAGTCGTTGGCGGAGAGTTAAATTTTCACGCAACGACGCAACG
>CAIYXP010000100.1 GCA_903930145.1 uncultured Methylococcaceae bacterium | reverse complement strand
ATCTTTTGTTTGTTTAATATAACGTTTAACATCCTCTTTGTCCTTCTCTGTTTTACGAGAAAGCTTTGTAGTATGCATCAACGCATTAAAATAATGTTCTATGTCTACTATATATTGTACCATATGCGAATATTGTGATTCCAAGCGCAATTTTTCAAGAATTGAAAGTAACTCCGCATGCATGTCAGTCAATTTATTGTAGATGCGATCCAGCTTTACATTGACTTCATTTAGTTGATGTTCAATTCTTTGTTCGAAACTATTGGTTTCGGTAATCAAAGACCAAACCCAGCCCAAACCTTCCTTAGCGGCATAACCACCTGCACCCCTGAGGGCTTGGCCTCCCATCCATTTAAAAAATTTACCCACAAGTGATTCACCCTGGCCTTTGGGTATATCAAGTGCCTCACCTCCTTGCCGCACATGTTCCACAAAATTGGACACAAAAGTATCAAAGCTTAGGGTAGACTCTTTCCAAGCCTCCATAAATTGAGACGAATCAATTGAAAATGTTCTGTTGATGGCAAATCGTTCGTCTAGGCTCAGATTCTCGTAATCTTTCGCATAGTGAGCGTGGAATGTGCTTCTCAACGTAACAGGAATGCACTTGTCGGGTTCATAGTCTTGAACTTGAGCAATTAATACACCATCAAAAGACAGGTTCGAAAGGTTTCCACCCTGAACTTCCACGACAAAACTTTTCGGCAAGTCTATAGGTACAGTCAAGGCAAACCCACCGAGTGGACTGGTGCAATTATTAGCTTCAACCAGTATCTGTCCTTCATTATTTTTGACCGTTACATTAGCTCCTGCGAGAGATTCCTGAATAATCGCGAAACCCCTCAGTAAACTTTCATTTGGCTGGTTAGCGACAGTGTTGTTTTGAGTTGTCATTATGGTCACCTAAATGTTAAATGTTAACAATATGTTTAATAGAAACTTAGAGCGCAAAAACTGAAACGTCGCTGGCAAGGTTGGCGGTCTTGGCGTACTGAAAGACCAACAGGGACGTAGGGCGGATACAGGGATGTGATCCGCCGAAAAGTGGACGGCAGGCACATGCCCAAATTGGCAAGATTCGTCCGGGTTCCCATTCGGCGGAACCCGTCCATGGTTCCGCCCTACGGTCTTTTGCATTTCCAATTGTCTTGTCAATGCAAGCTTTGACGCTCCCTTCATACATCATTCGCGTCCGTGCGTAACATCAGTTACAAGCTTAATGTACCCAATTTGTTGATATTGACTGACCTGCCAAGACCGTTGGGGGTGACAAAGTCCGCCGGGGATGCAACGGACTCAATGACCGCATCAAGTCCACGGATATCCGGCGGCAGACCGTATGTTGCAAACATATAACCCTCCAAGAAGTTGGCCTTGAGTAGAATAATTTCCTTGTCTTCTTCAGATTCCATAACTTCAGCCCCGATTGCCATTTTCTCGTACTGTATTGCCTTTGCGAGGGCTAGTTCGGCTTCTTTAGTACGGATTTTATATTGCGGATCACTCTTAGGTTTCGCCTCATCAAAGCAGCGATATACCAATCCCGAGCAGACCATAGGTGTTTTATTACTGCCGCTCATTTTTTTCATCAGATCCAGAGCTTCTTCTAGGATCGTTTTGATAAACTGCTTCGGGTAAATCGGCAAAGATCGCGTTATGCATATCATGGCCAGCAGTAAGATTTGCTCATATGCATAGCGGTCATGCTGCTGTTGATAAAAGCCTTCGCGGTCTAGGACGGGTTTAATGGGAAGGTTGGGGCTACCGATGACTTCACGCCCGTCGCTATAATAGCGATGAACATTGACATAATTAGAACCCTTTATACTTTCCGCCAAAGGCCGATATTGGAATCCACCCGGCACCATTTCCGCTACATAAGGCTTACCATTGTCCAAACCCATGTATAATCCTGCATGACTATACGGTCCGCTGTCCAAAAGACGAATTGATTTAGCAAAAAAGCCATTCCCTTGATAGAGAAGTACGTCACAGGGTTGCAATTCAGTAACATTAACAGTGTTCATTAGTAAAACCTCTTCAGTTAAGTTTAATTATAAAATCTCGATATTTATTAAGCTAGGCAGAATATGTTAATTTAGTCCACGGCTTTTTCTTGCTCGTGTAAAGTATTTCCTATACAAAACATACTAGCCTTGTAGCCCATCATTTACCGAGAGTTCAGCGTTGTGCCTTACAAGCTTGTGGTTAGTTCTGCATGGGCAGATATTCAAGCTTTTTGTCCGCTCTAATGGAATATTAGTTCAGATTGTAACCCGCACAAAGCAAAACGGAATAGCTGGTTATGGAGTTCTCTAGCTCTTTTTATCCATTCAGTGAAATATGGCTTACATTTTTTGCGCATTACCACGTTAACTATTGCGATGTGTAACATTTTCACGAATATCCTTTATGACTTGCAACAGTGTATTTTTTAGCATCTCTGAATACTCAAAATCTGATGGCTTGTAATATGACCATACTATACCAGATAGGGACTGATTATATTCATTACTCCATAGCACTTTATTGTTATTTTTTTTATCAACAAGCCTGAAACTCAAAATCAATTCATTATCAAAAGTACCACTAGGAAGACCTATAAGCCACAGCATGGGGCTAAATACGGATAATCCATAACT
>CAIYXP010000099.1 GCA_903930145.1 uncultured Methylococcaceae bacterium | reverse complement strand
GTGGGGACTGTTCCCGGCGGTTCGTCCGGTGGCTCGGCGGCGGCTGTGGCATCCCGTTTGGCCCCCGGTGCAACCGGCACTGACACGGGGGGTTCGATTCGCCAACCTGCCGCCTTTTGCGGCATTACCGGCTTGAAGCCCACTTACGGTCTGGTGTCACGCTGGGGCATGATAGCTTTCGCATCCAGCTTGGATCAAGGCGGGCCGATGGCTCGTACCGCCGAAGATTGCGCCTTGATGCTGCAAACCATGGCCGGGTTTGATGAAAAAGACTCCACCAGTGTCAATCGCCCGGTTCCCGATTTTTCCGCGACCTTGAATGACAGTTTGAAGGGTTTGCGCATAGGCTTGCCCAAAGAATTCTTTGGCGAAGGTCTGGACCCGGAAATAGCCAAACTCATCCAAGCAGCGGTTGCCGAATATGAAAAATTGGGTGCTATCGTGAAGGAAGTATCCCTACCCAATATGCATTTGTCCGGCCCGGCTTATTATGTCGTCGCCCCGGCGGAATGTTCGTCGAATCTAGCGCGTTTTGATGGGGTACGTTACGGGCATCGGTGCGAAAACCCCAAGGATTTGCACGATCTTTACACCCGTTCGCGAGGTGAAGGCTTTGGCGATGAAGTCAAACGCCGCATATTGATAGGCACTTATGTGCTATCCGCCGGTTATTACGATGCCTATTATCTAAAAGCGCAGAAAATCCGCCGGCTGATCAGCGATGATTTCAAACGCGCATTTGAAGAAGTCGATGTTATCATGGGACCCACCTCGCCCTCAGTGGCGTTCCGCTTCGGCGAAAAAAGTGCAGACCCTATTGCGATGTATTTGTCCGACATTTATACCATCGCCGTCAACTTGGCCGGACTTCCCGGCATGTCCTTGCCGGTTGGGTTTTCCAATAACCTGCCAGTTGGTATGCAGATCATTGGCAATTACTTCTCCGAAAGCCATTTGTTGAACGTAGCTCACCAATATCAACAAGTGACTGGGTGGCATAAACAAGCTCCTGCGGGGTTTTGATACGCGCAGTGAGATGGCTTTCTTCGTAGCTCTCTGGTTTGTTGGCAAATTTATTTACGAATTTTACAGGTGTCTTTTTTTATTTTCCTCCCCCAAAGGGCAAAGGTATCCTAACAATTCCTTATACCTTTGCGGGGGATGGATTTAAGGCAATACTTTTGATTTAAGGCAATTGCAGCCTGTTCCACAAGCGAAGTCGAGAGGAAAAGACTTAAGTGAATAAGCTGGCTTCGACTCTTCTAACTTCTGATACGAAATAATATTTCTCGGGCTATTTTACAATGATTTATTCTGACAGACCTGAATACGAAGACGCTGAACGTAAACCCCTGCTAAAGTTTGTCCCGTCAACGGCAGAAAAAATTCTTGACGTGGGCTGTCATCGTGGTGGTTTTGGAATGTCAATAAAAGCCATGCGCCCCGCAGAGATTTGGGGGGTTGAACCAGACAGGGATGCCGCAGAAGTAGCGATTAAGCGCCTTGACCATGTGATAATCGACTATTTTTGTGCCGAGAATCCAATTCCCGATAGATATTTTGATTTAATCACTTTTAATGATTCCCTTGAGCACATGTCGGAACCAGTGCAGGCACTTAATCTTGCAAAGACAAAACTTAAGTCAGATGGACGGATTCATTGCTGTGTACCAAACATGCGGCAAATCGATAATCTTGAACACTTGATTATTGACAAAGATTGGTGCTATGAAGACCAAGGAATCCGTGACCGGACTCATCTTCGTTTTTTTACTGAAAAAAGCATTGTGCGCCTGTTCCATGAAACAGGTTTCACAGTTATTCAAATCATTGGAATAAACGAGTCATGGTGGAACTCTGAAAAATTGTTTAGAAGAATAATTTTTCGCTTATTTCCAAAGTATACCTACGATATGCGATATACTCAATTTCTTGTTATCGCCAAACTTTAATCTCACTTCTAACCTAAGTATGCTGTAAATAATTTCTTATTAGTTAACCACTGACAGCGAGTAGATTAAACTTGCCATAGACTATTTAAAAATACATAGCAATAAATAAAATGACAGATATCAATAGGCAGATGGCAAAAGGCGCAATTTGGATGGTTTTGTTCAAATTGTTGGAGAGATTCATTGGACTTATCAGCACTGTTATTTTAGCTAGGCTACTTCATCCTGCTGATTTTGGACTCGTTGCCATAGCCACCTCGCTTATTGCCATCATTGAGTTGTTAGGTGCTTTCAACTTTGATGTTGCACTCATTCAAAATACCCAGTCAAATCGTTCTCACTATGATACTGCTTGGACGTTTAATGTTTTTTATGGCATTTTTAGTGCTGCCATTTTGATAGCTCTTTCTTGGAGTGCTGCCGACTTCTACAACGATTTCCGTCTACAGCCCATCATTAGTTGCTTGGCTTTAGCCAGTATGGTAGCTGGGTTTGAAAACATTGGAGTCGTTGCGTTTAGGAAGAACATGCGTTTTGATCAGGAATTCAAATTCCTTATATCAAAAAAACTGATCTCATTCACAGTGACTCTCACCTGTGCATGGTTTGTTAGAAG
>CAIYXP010000098.1 GCA_903930145.1 uncultured Methylococcaceae bacterium | reverse complement strand
TCCTTATGAAAAATTAATCGATAAGGATAACATGGAGAGCGATAGGAAATTTTTCAAGGGTTTTAATAAGACCGACTCGATTTATTGAAACCGGGGCGGTCTGCAAAACCTGCCTAAACACTGAAATCCACAGGCTTGAAATCTATTGGGGTTTCCATCTCAAATGCTTCGTCTTGTATTCTGGCGAGATACAAACCTTGGCGCAGAACCCTGTCTTTAAGTCTCTCAGGAATATCCACTGCCACCAACATACCAAACAGCTTTTTACCTTTATGTTCGGGAAAAAATTTCGGGAAACGGCGCAAAATATCGAGCAATTGCGTGATGCTGTCCTCACGCAAATGACTCTTCACTTCAACAATGTATACCGAGTTAACCTCGCCATTTGCATAAGACAACACGTCCATCTCCAAACACTCGCCATTTTTCCACGCTTGCAAGTGTGGGCTGACGACATCCATATTGAACTGCTGCCTAAGGATTTTGTTCATCGCTGGAAGTGCCAAACCTTCGGTGAAGCTGCCGAATTTGTTGCCCAAAGCACCGATTTGCTTACCCAACTCACGGATGAAGCGGCCGGTTTCTTTCAACTCCTGAGCAGTTTCCTGTTGAGATTTTGACAACTGTTTTTGGGATTCTGAAAACTCTCTTTGAGATTTTGACAATTCTTTAATGATCTCATGCAATTCAGCCCAATTGGGAGTTTCTGGGTTAATGATTTCGCTCATGTCAATTTTGCTCCTGTCGTATGGTTTATCTTAGCCCCACGCACTTGTATTATAGAGATTTTACATAGAAATCCCTCCTATGACCCGTTTGACCCTCATTCGTCCCGACGACTGGCATTTGCATTTGCGCGATGGCGCTGCCTTAGCCTCTATTGTAAGCCATAGTGCCCGCCAATTTGCCCGTGCGATTGTCATGCCCAATTTGAAGCCTCCGATCACGACGGTAGACGAGGCTCTCGCTTATCGTCAGCGGATTTTGCAAGCCTTGCCTGATGGGACAGCTTTTGATCCATTGATGACACTGTATTTGACCGAAACCACACCGTTGTCGGAAGTTGTGAAAGCCGCCTCCAATCCGCACACCCATGCTTTCAAGCTTTATCCGGCAGGGGCAACGACCAATTCCGATGCAGGAGTGGGGAATTTGCGAGGCATATATCCAGTGCTGGAAGCCATGGAAAAGCATGACATCCCTTTGCTGGTCCACGGCGAAGTCACCGATCAGGACATTGACATCTTTGACCGGGAAAAAGTCTTTATCGAGAGGGAATTGGAGCCGATAATCAAGCGGTTTCCCGCATTGAGGATCGTACTGGAACATGCCACCACCCGCGATGCTGTCCTATTTGTACGGGAAGCAAGTGACAAAGTTGCCGCGACCTTGACCGCGCATCATCTGCATTACAACCGTAATGCGCTGCTGGCGGGTGGCATTCGTCCACACTTTTACTGCCTTCCCGTGTTGAAGAGAGAAACTCATCGGCTGGCTTTGGTGGAAGCGGCCACGAGTGGAGAGGCCAAGTTCTTCTTAGGCACCGACAGCGCACCCCACCCGAAGTCGCTAAAAGAATCGTCGTGCGGTTGCGCGGGCTGTTACACGGCACATGCTGCTATTGAACTGTATGCCGAAGTATTCGATGCTGCCAACAAACTGGAAAACTTGGAAAAGTTTGCAAGTTGCAATGGTCCGGCCTTCTATCGCTTACCCAAGAATAGGGAAACCATCAGCTTGGAAAAAGCCAATTGGGAAATACCTGCCAGCTATCCGCTAGGCAATGGCAGCGTATCACCCCTGAAAGCATCCGAAACCATCACTTGGAAAATGCTGTAGAAACAACCCGCAGCCATCATGATGATGATGGCTGCGGGTTTTATTAGGTTTTGGTGCTATTTGGATTTAGCGCTTGGGCTGGCGTCCACTTTTTCCATTTCGTCCATCTCCTTTTCCAACAACAAATCATCCTCACTTCTTGGAGGGTTGCCATCATGGATTTTATAGTTACGATCTTGGAAATAGGCGTTACGAATGAATTCGTAGCGATCCACCGATGCTTCGTCGACAATTTTGGAAGCGGTCAATCGATCTGCGCGCATGTCGATGGTTTTAACGGCTCCCGTAGCGTAAGGCCAAGCAGCCGGTGAAACCCAGTTTATCGGGTTGGACATGGTATCCCCCGCTATGCCGACAACACCGCGTGGTGTACTCGGACCTACCAAGGGTATCACTAGGTATGGGCCGGAGGGAATTCCCCAAAAACCTAAAGTCTGATCTAGATCTTCGTTATGCTTGGGCAAATCGAGCTGGGATGCCACATCCACCAACCCTCCTAAGCCGACCGTGGTGTTGACGATGAGCCTGCCAGTATCCATGCCAGTCTCTTTTAATTTAAACTGAAGCAAGTCATTGGCAATCACCCCAATGTCATCCACGTTGCTAAAGAAATTGGAGACACCATGATCCACGAATTTCGGGGTGACGAATTGATATCCTTTCGCGACTGGTTTCATTACATAATCGTCCAAGTGATCGTTGAAACTTTGCACGCCACGATTCCAAGCCTCCAAAGGATCGCGTGGATCTCTGCCGTCAGTGGTGGCGCAACTGGATGTGATGAGTGCCAAGCCAACCAGAAAGGCTGATTTAAGCTTAAAATTGAATGAATATTTTGTCATTTCTCTGTTCCTGCTTGATTTCCCCGGAATTTAGGTCAGGATGTTAAGGTAGGCGGTGTTGTTTGTTAGAACCCTCAACCCCAGTGACCCTTCAGTTTAAACTAAATCTTATGCCTGTAAATATAATTCCAGAGTCGACTCTAGTCGAGGAAAAAATCACCATTATGTCAATGAACTCCGAAAAGCCCCTAATTTCCAAGCGTTTTCGCGGATATTTGCCAGTTATCATTGACATTGAAACATCGGGTTTCGACCCCGTGCGCAATGCAATGCTGGAAATTGCCGCTGTCATACCAGAAATGGACGAAAACAGCAAGCTATTGATACAAGAGATACATTCTGCCCATGTCATGCCCTTTCCCGGTGCAAAACTGGAAGAATCGGCCCTCGCATTTAATAAAATCGATCCATTCCATCCCTTCAGGTTTGCCTTGCAAGAAAAAGAGGCACTGGAAAAAATTTTCCTGCCCGTGAGGGCTGCTGTGAAGCGCAATGGTTGCACAAGGGCCATCTTAGTGGGCCATAACCCCGCTTTTGATTTAAGCTTTCTCAACGCGGCTGTGACCCGCACTGGATTGAAGCGAAACCCATTCCACCCTTTTAGCAGTTTTGACACTGCAACTCTAAGCGGACTCGTCTATGGTCAAACCGTGCTGGCAAAGGCGGCGATGGCGGCCGGCTTACCTTGGGACAGCCAAGAAGCCCACTCAGCGGCCTATGATGCCGAACTGACAGCAAAGCTGTTCTGTGGCATCGTCAATCGCTGGGAAGATCTGGTATCGGCTGTCGCAAAATAGTAAAGATTCGTCCAAAATCGATTGTTAAGCTTGCTCGGCTGCTTTCAGCTTGGCCTGCAATTCACCTGATTGAAACATATCCAGCATGATATCCGAACCCCCCACCAACTCTCCGTTGACAAACAATTGTGGAAAAGTTGGCCAATTGGAATAAACTTTGAGGTTTTCGCGAATCTCTGGATCGTCAAAAATGTTGAATGTAGCGTATTCAACATCACATTGTTCAAGGATCTGGATGGCCCTTCCCGAGAAACCACACTGGGGGAAATCAGGAGTGCCTTTCATGTACAACAACACTGGGTTAGACTCAACTTGTTTTTTGATGCGTTCGATGACATCCATTACAATTCCTCTCTTCTGGCTTTGGTAAATCCCTAATAAAATATCAGAAACTGCCCGGCAAATTAAGCCTCCAAGCCAAGAGACTTGCAATAAACAGTCAAATCGCCCGAAATAAGCAACCAAAACAGCGAATTTTGACTTGTGTGCCAGTGTTTTTTCCCTATAATTACCGCCTTGTTTTTAGGCAGTCGAACTGACTGCCTTTTGTTTTTTCGAGAAGTCTTATGAACAGTCATATTATGCCGACTTATGCTAGGCTCCCTGTCTGCTTTGAACGGGGTGAGGGGGCTTGGCTTTGGGACACCGATGGTAAGCGCTACTTGGATGCCCTTTCTGGGATAGCAGTGTGCAACCTAGGCCACGCCCACCCCAGAGTGACTGCTGCCATCGCAGCGCAAGCGGGAAGATTAGTCCACACGTCCAATTTGTACCGAGTTGGTCTGCAAGAAACCTTGGCCGATGAACTGACCTTGGCCGGCCCTATGGACAATGTATTTTTTTGCAACTCCGGGGCCGAGGCCAACGAGGCAGCCATTAAGCTGGCGCGCAAATATGGACATGAATTGGGTGTGGAATGCCCTGCCATTTTGGTGATGGAAAGTAGTTTCCATGGGCGCACCCTGGCGACTTTGAGCGCGACAGGCAATCGCAAAGTGCAAGATGGCTTTGAGCCACTGGTCAGTGGCTTTGTGCGCGTCCCTTACGATGATGCGCAAGCCGTGGAAGCCATAGATGACCCTAATGTTGTGGCTATCTTGGTGGAACCCGTGCAAGGCGAGGGAGGTGTGCGCATTCCCAAGCTTGACTACCTCAAACGCCTACGCGAGATTTGCAACCAGCGTCGGTGGTTGTTGATGCTAGACGAAGTGCAGACTGGCATGGGTCGCACTGGTTCGCTGTTCGCCTACCAACAGGCCGATTGTTTGCCGGATGTCTTTACTTTGGCAAAAGCATTAGGCAACGGTGTCCCCATTGGCGCTTGCCTAGCCCGGGGAAAAGCTGCCGAAATTCTGACAGCGGGCAAACATGGCTCTACGTTTGGTGGCAACCCATTGGCCTGTTCAGCCGCTTTGGCGGTGTTGACAAGCTTGCGCGAGGATAATCTTATCTCACGCGCCGACCAACTCGGTTCGGCACTTGCCGAACAGTTCCGTGCTGAATTCAAGGAAAACCACCATGTGATTGATGTACGCAACAAGGGTTTGATGATCGGCATACAATTGAACCAAGCCTGCGGCGAACTGGTCGCAATGGCATTGGAACAGGGCTTATTAATCAATGTCACCGCCGAAAGCACCATCAGACTGTTACCGCCCTTGGTTTTCACTGACGATCAAGCTGAACTTCTAGTGATGAACTTGGCTAACATCGTTAATACCTATACCCATAAGACCACAGATACAATTAAGCAATTATGAACCCGCGTCATTATGTCACTTTCATGGATTTAAGCAGTGCCGAGATCCGTAGCCTGATCCACAGGGCCATTGAGTTGAAACGGTCAAAGGGCATTTATGAGCCTCTGAAAAATAAAGTTTTAGGCATGATTTTCGAGAAGTCATCCACCCGCACTCGGGTTTCTTTTGAAACTGGCATGATCCAATTCGGTGGTGGGGCGATTTTCTTATCGCCTCGCGACACCCAACTGGGACGCGGCGAACCTGTGGAAGATAGCGCAAGAGTTCTTTCGCGGATGGTGGATGCCATTATGCTCAGGACTATCTCCCACCGAACCGTCGAGATTTTTGCCGAACATTCGCGGGTTCCGGTAATCAATGGCTTATCCGACCGATTTCATCCTTGCCAAGTGTTGGCCGATATGCAGACCTACTTTGAAAAACGCGGTGATATACTTGGCAAGACCGTGGCTTGGGTAGGAGATGGCAATAATATGTGCCAAACCTATATCCATGCGGCCCAACGATTGGGCTTTACGTTGAATATTGCCTGCCCCGCAGGATATGACCCAGAACCGGAATTGATCGAGCAAGCGGGTTCTTGCATCAGGCTAAGCCG
>CAIYXP010000097.1 GCA_903930145.1 uncultured Methylococcaceae bacterium | reverse complement strand
TTGGCGTGGAAGCCGTCATTCCGGCCTGGACTGCCGGAATCCCGTGCCCTGGATGGGAACTTGTCGGTGCATAAGGGTCTGATTAAAAATGATCGGCAAATCCTAGTTTCACGTCCCTGTGACTGGATGCATTCGGAACATCCCTGTCCCGAACCCTACGGGCGGCTGAGCCGTGCAAATCGGCTGTCCTGCCGATTTGTCCTGCTTCCCGGCAGGAATGACGGGTTACGTGTCAACTCTTTACCTCATTATCAGAATTGCTGGTGCCATGCCCGCAAAATATGCCTGTCGAGCCTGAAACTTTTTGGGAAAATAGGGCGATGTATTACCGGACTATCACTTCGGCTGAAATGTAAAAGCCTTGGCTGTGAAACGTGTGAATAAGGTCATCCACTCCGGCTTGACTGCGGATTTTCACGCGAATGCGCCGAACCAAGTTATCCAAAGCACGTCCCCCATATAAGTCGTTGGGATAATGCAGGGCAGCAGTCAAGTCCTTTCGCTTAACCGGCTGTCCTTGGGCATTGACGAGCAGAAAAAGTAAGTCAAACTCCTTGGCAGACAAACTAATGACAGTGCCTTCGGGGGAAATCAAATGCCGAGAGGAACGTGCCAGCACCCAAGTGCTTATTGGCGTTGCCGGGGTGGATTGGCGTTCTAAGCGCCGCTTGGCAATGCTGTTGATGGCTGCTGCCAGTTCGACCATGACCACAGGTTTGACCATGTAAAGGTCGGCACCCACGGCATATCCTTGCACCCTGTCGTCAATTTCAGCGTGGGCAGTGAGGATGATGATGCCTATGTCGCTAGTTTTCCTCAGTCTTTCGGCCAACATCAAGCCAGATTCGTCCGGCAGGCCAATATCAATGACGGCAATATCAAATGAGTTTAATGCTAGGCAATCGTTAAACTCTTTGGCATTGAAGGTGCTCGTCACTTGATTACCCGCAAATCGAAGAAAACGCGTAATGGTTTCGTTCAAGTCTTGATCGTCTTCGACGAGAAGGATGTTAATGGGTGAGTCGATCATGGCGAACTAATTGGATTGATTGGTGATGTTATGGTTGGACCTAGGCTTGGAGCGTCAAGGCGGGTGTAATTAATAGTGATGCGGGAGTTCAAGGCTTGCCTTGTGAGGACGCGTACAGGCAAGGCAAGCCTTACACTCCCGGCATACTACAGCGACTGCCAAGGTTGTTTGCATCACTTTTAATCACACCCCGTCAAAGCTTGCTTTGACATTGAAAACCTATCCAATCGGCAACTGAATGCTCACTTTCGTGCCTCCTGTGATGCCTTCGGTAATAATGATCTGCCCTTGATGTTCCTCGACTATCCGCGCAACCAAATACAAACCCAATCCCGCGCCACTGATTTTGCCTATGCCTCGGCAACGATAATATTTTTCCAAAACCCGCTTCCTTTCGTGTACGGGAATGCCCCTGCCTTGGTCGGTCACGCTGATTTCGACAGCCTCATCGATTACATGAAGCAACACCTCCACGGTCGAGCCTTTCGGGGAGTATTTCACAGCATTGTCCAGCAAATTCAACAGGGCTGTCTTCATCAGCCTAGAGTCAGCATTAATTTTAAGATTATCATCGATTTTATTCGACAGGACATACTGCCTATCAGGCCAGAAATCAGCCGCTTGCACCATGATTTCTGCAACAAAAGGGGATAAGGACAAAGGTTCTTTTTGAACGGTCATGGTATCTTCTGCCATGCGCACTTTACCCAAGGAAATCTCCAACACCTCCACCAGCCTAGTCACGGCGCGTTTCATCTTGCCGACAGCAAATGACAAATTGCCTTCTGGATCATCATGAAACACCGAAATCAAATCGAGGTTGCCTTGGATAATCGCCAAGGGTGTGCGATATTCATGGGAAACCATCGAGACGAAGCGGACTTGCCGTTCCAGTGCCTTCTTCAATTCCTCTTGGTTTTCACGCAGTTCGACGGTCATTTCAGCCGCCATGTTGATGGCATTCTGCTTGGCATTGCGCTCCGCCGACAATGCCTTTTGTTCGATGGAATACAGGCGCTCGATTAAGGCCAAGGCCAATAAGATTAAATGGCAAACGAGGCCAATTTGCGAGATGTTCGCATTCCACCAAGCCACGGGAAGAATGCCGGATAATCGCATCAAGGTGATTATGCCGACAATACTGTAGACAAAGAACGAAGAAAAATACAGCCATCCGCCCCCTTCACCCCGCTTTGCCAAGCGCAAGCTTAACCAACTGTATAAAAAGAATGTCGGGATTATAATGAGCAATATGGATCGAAAGATAGTTCCCCAACTGATAAAAGGAATGCATAGAATTGCCACAATCGATAGCAGCAACGCTATTTTAAGAAATTGATATTCCCATGTATTGGCAATGTCGCTGAATAATTTAAGGCCAAATAGAAGAATGAATAAGAACGACAAGCAAATGCCTAAATTCTGAAAAATATCTGCGAAATAATGCGCCTGTTGCGGCCATAGCATGGCTAACATACCGGATGCGCTTGCGCGGTTGGCGATTAATACCAAAATGTATAAACCATAATAAGCATAAAGCGGATCGTGTAACCGCCAATACAGGCGAAGGCTAATCAAGCCGAAAAAAATGGCAATGGCAAACCATCCCTCATGCATCAAGTTTAGCCTGGTGGTTTGACTGATGAAATCCTTAAGCGGAAGTATCTCCCCCGTCAGGTTCATGACGCTAGTGGTTTTTAGCCTGATATAAACCCGTCTAGTGCGCTCATTCGGCAAGTTTAATGGAACAACAAAGTTTAGATGAATAATCGGGCGCTGGAGAGTCGGGAGATGGTCCCCTAATTGAAATTCGGCATAGGCTGCCGGATTATTCGCATCATCCCCGGTTTGGACATAGACCGTCACAAAGTCCAAGGGGGGAGGGCCAAGCATCAAAAAGCTATCGGCTGGAAAAGGGCCGGTTCGTTGTAGATCGAAACGAACCCAGAGGGTATCAGAGGTATAGCTTTTGTTAAGGAACCCCGGAATGGGTTCAAATCCTTTCGACAGTGGGTCGGAAGTCAGTATGTCCCGCAAGCTTAAACGACTGGAGGAATCACGGAGAATTTCAAGAGCGCCAGAAATCGAATAGGGGTGGTTTTCTTGCAGCAGAATGGTTCCGGCATGGGCCGATGATAAGCCCATGAACCAAAGAATAAGAATGGCCAGACCATTTAGAACGGAAAGGCGCTTGAGCGGATTACACCGCATAATTATCCAATGCATAGTGCTTTATGAGAATTGCTGTGAAAGAACCGGCTGAGGATGGGACTACAAACATTTATGTTAAAATTTAACATTTTATGGACCCAAACAACATCCAAATGTGCGCCACTATGCCGGAGCGTGGGAACGGATCAACATGATTGACATTCACACTATTGCCGCCGTCCTTGGCGTGTCAAGCCTGTTGCAGTTGGTGGTGCTATTTGTCCAATATCGGCTGGACAGAAGCCATCAAGGGCCGGGTTGGTGGGCCTTGGGTGCCTTGGCCACCGCCGTCGCATTTGTCTTTCATTATCTGCGCGACCACCCGGTTCTCGGTGCGGCGGCGATTGTCCTGAACAACGCATTTTTCATCATCGGCTTGGAGTTGATCTTCGTCGGCGTGCTGCGCTTCCTTGGGCGGAGGGAAAAACCGGCAAGGCTGATATTTTTCTGTGCCGTATTCACCCTGATCGCGGCCTATTTTATCCTCGTGCAAGACAACAATTTCGTGCGGACAGTGAACTTGACCTTCGCCATCGCCGTCATTTCGGCTGCAACCGCCCGCAGTTTGTCGCGCCCTCATCCACAAATCCCAAGCATCAAACCGGCGGCAAATTTTCTCGCTTGGGTATTTTGGTTTCATGCCTTTGTCTTTTTCTCCAACGTCATTTATTTCTTGTTGATCGATGCCGGCGGCATGTTCACACCCAGCCTAAACCGGCTGTTGATCTACATGGTCGTGTTGATTGACTCGACCTTATGGACATTTGGTCTCATCATCTTGGTCAACCAACGGCTATACGCCGAAATGCGGACCGCCAGAGACAACGCCGAGCTATTGTTTCAGGCAAGGCCCGACACGGTGATCATCACCCGTCTGAGCGACGGTGTGATCGAAGATGTCAACGAGGGCTTTACCTTGATGACAGGCTACCGGCGCGAGGAGGCCATAGGACAGTCCACACTGGCATTGCATTTGTGGGAAAACCTCGATGAAAGATTAATCTTTACTAAAGATATCAAGGAAAATGGAATTTGCGACAACCAAGAATGTATTTTCCGGCTAAAAGACGGTTCTCGGTTATACGGACTCGTATCGGCCCGGGTTGTCGAGTTGCACGGATCGTCCTACATTCTCAGTGTGGTTAGGGACATCTCCGAGCGAAGGTTCATGGAATCCGCCCTTAAAGAAAGCAATGCGCGTTACGAGGAACTGACGCGGCGGATTCCAGTCGGCATTTACACCATTCGCGTCCGTGCCGATGGCGGGTATCGGGTTGAGTATGTGAGCCAAAGACTATGCCAATTGTTGGGCTTGCAGCGTTATGCCGTACTTGCGGATGCTGAGGCTTTGTTCGGCATTATCCACCCGGAAGACCGCCCGTTGTTGGACGAGACCAACCGCAGGGCCGGGCAAACACTGGATCGGTTCAGTTGGGAGGGTCGTTTCATACTGCATGACGAAGTGCGCTGGCTGAAGGCGGAATCCAACCCTGTGCCTTTACCCAATGGAGACAGTTTATGGAACGGGGTCATCATCGACATCACTGAAGGCAAGCTGGCCGCCCAAGCCTTGCAAACTAGCGAAACCATGTTGCGCGAATTGAGCCAGGTTGCCAAAGTGGGCGGCTGGAGCTTGGATTTGGCCTCAGGCGAGTTGGCGTTGACCGAGGAAACCCTGCGGATACATGAGATCGACCCGGATGTCCGGCTCAGTTTGGAGGCGGCAATGGGCTTTTATCCCGAGGAAGTCAAACCAAACATCAGAGAAGCTTTGAATCGAGCCGTGCGGGAAGGCATCCCTTATGACATGGAGATTCCGTTTGTCACCGCCAAGGGCAAGCGGCTTTGGGTACGGATCATCGCTAGGACTGACCAGAGAAACGGGGGCAGGGGGCGTTTGTACGGGGTGTTCCAAGACATCACTAAGCGCAAAGAAACCGAGCGGCTGCTGCAACTGGCTCGTTTTGGCATGGATCAGGCGGTGGACGAGGTTTACTATATCAATTCAGATGGCGGGTTTGAATATGTCAACGAGGCCGCTTGCCGGAGATTGGGCTATAGCCGCGAGGAACTGCTAGACATGACCCTGTCTGATATAGACCCGCTGTTCGACCGTGAACGCTGGCGGCAACATTGGCAAACACTGAAAAGCGCTAGTTCGCTCACGCTTGAGACCTTGCACCGCCCGCGCAACAAGCCGCCTTACCCGGTGGAGGTGCATGTCAACCTTGTCGAGATTGAAGGCCAAGAATACACCTGCGGGATCTGCCGCGACATCACCGAGCGCAAGCGCATGGAGCAGGAATTGCGGGAAAGTGAATTCCGCTGGAAATTCGCCATTGAAGGCGGCGGGGACGGTGTATGGGATTGGAACGCCGAGACTGACGAAGTGACCTATTCGAAGCTGTGGAAGTCCATGCTGGGCTATGCGGAGGATGACATCCTGCCTTTGAACAACGAATGGAAAAACCGCATTCATCCCGACGACCAAGACTATGTTGCCACCACGATGCAAGCCTATTTGGATCACAAAATCGACAATTATTTGGTCGAATACCGTTTGCGTTGCAAGGACGACGGCTACAAATGGATATTGGGCCGGGGCATGGCGGTCAGCCACGCGGAGGACGGGCGGGTTTTGCGCATGATAGGCACTCACTCGGACATCACCAATCGCAAACGGGCCGAGTCGAAATTGCGCGAAACCAACGCCTATCTGGAAAACCTGCTGGATTATGCCAACGCCCCCATCATCGTCTGGGATGCGCATTTACACATCACCCGGTTCAACCATGCCTTTGAAACCCTGACCGGTCTCAGTGAGGTGGAGGTGTTGGGGCAGTCGATGGAACTGCTGTTCCCGCCGGAATGGGTAAAGGATTCGATGGCCTTGATCCGCAAGACGGTGACTGGCGAACATTGGAAGGCGGTGGAAATCAAGATATTGCAGCGCAACGGCGAGGTGCGCACCGTGCTGTGGAATTCCGCCACCTTGTTTGCCGAGGACGGGCAAACGCCGCTTGCCACCATCGCCCAAGGCTTGGATATTACCGAGCGCAAGCGGTTTGAGGAAGAAATCAAGCAACTGGCTTTCTTCGACCCATTAACCCAATTGCCCAACCGCAGACTATTGCAGGACCGGCTCAGGCAAAACCTCGCGTCCAGCGACCGCAGTCGGCGTCATCAAGCCCTGCTATTCATTGACTTGGATAATTTCAAGACCTTGAACGACACGCTGGGCCATGACATGGGGGATTTGTTGCTACTGGAGGTGGCTCAAAGGCTTTCCGCCTGTGTGCGCCTTTGCGACACGGTTGCCCGGCTGGGCGGGGACGAGTTTGTGGTGATGCTGACGGATTTGGATGCCGATCCCAACAAGGCGATTGTGCAGACTCAAATGATAGGCAAGAAAACCCTAGACATTCTAGATCAACTATATCTTCTTGACGGCCACGAACACCATTGCAGCGCAAGCATGGGCATCACGCTGTACGTCGGGCAAGACAACCCGGTTGAAGAGTTGTTGAAACAGGCCGACATCGCCTTGTATCAGGCCAAAGCCGCCGGCCGCAACACGCTGCGGTTTTTCGACAACGAGATGCAGTCGGTCATCAATTCTCGTGCCGCGATGACCCATGACCTACGCTATGCACTGGGCAAAAACCAATTCCTGCTCTACTTTCAAGCCGCTGTCAACGCAGAGAATAAAGCCATCGCGTTCGAAGCATTGTTGCGCTGGCAGCACCCAGAGCGCGGGCTGGTTATGCCTTCCGATTTCATCCCGCTGGCCGAGGAAACCGGGTTGATCCACGCCATAGGCGACTGGGTGTTGGAGTCTTCCTGCGCCTTGCTGCGGTCCTGGCAAAGTGAACCCGAACGGCAGGGTTTGCAACTGGCGGTCAACATCAGTGTGCGCCAGTTCCACCAACCTCAATTCGTCGAGGGAGTGATGAGGATGCTGCAAGACTATCAAATCGAGCCAAACCGGCTGATCCTAGAATTGACCGAAAGTGTGGTGCTGGCAGACATCAACGATGCGATGCAAAAAATGTACGCACTGAAACAGGCTGGGTTACGCCTTTCGCTGGACGATTTTGGCACGGGCTACTCCTCGCTGGCTTATTTGACGCAACTGCCGTTCGATCAATTGAAAATTGACCAGTCTTTTGTGCGCAACATTGACATCATCCCCAACGATGCCATCATCGTCCGCACCATCATCGCCATGGCCAAGCAACTGGGCTTGGACATCGTGGCCGAGGGCGTGGAGACAGCAGCACAGCGGGAATTTTTAATCGAACAAGGTTGCCCGGTTTGCCAAGGTTATCTGTTTGGCAAACCCTTTCCGGTTGAGCAGATGAAGCTAATGCAGGACTACAAGCGCTAACTTAAGGCAGTGAAGCTTGAGCTTGGGAACTGGGAAACACTGATCAAAACGTTTGTAGTCCCGGCTTTAGCCGGTTGTTTTCGGTCGTTTGCCGCCTAATCGAAAAGTTTGTAGTCCTGGCTTTAGCCGGTTTTTTTTGGTCGTTTGCCGCCTAATCAAAAAGTTTGTAGTCCCGGCTTTAGCCGGTTGTTTTCGGTTGGTTTGCCCCCTAATCAAAAACGTTTGTAGTCCTGGCTTTAGCCGGTTTTTTTTGGTCGTTTGCCGCCTAATCGAAAAGTTTGTATTACCGGCTTTATCCGGTTGTTTTAGGTTTGTTTTCCCCCAAATCAAAAACTTTTGTAGTCCCGGCTTTATCCG
>CAIYXP010000096.1 GCA_903930145.1 uncultured Methylococcaceae bacterium | reverse complement strand
CTTCACATCAAAGACAAAAATTTTGCTGGTGTCCAAGCCACCCGTCCATAGATATTGGCGGTCATCGGTGAAATCGGAATGATGCGCTTCGTTACGCCCGCCCACTGAAAACTGATGGATGACTTTTCCGTATTTGTCTGATTTTGGATTCACATCAACGGTGACCAATTTGTCCTGCTCGTCGCCTATGCCTTCTTCGCCCAAGGTCCAGACATAGACATAATCTTCCTGTCCGGTGATTTTCTTCATGTAAGGCGAAGCGCAGGTTTCGTCAGCAAAAGACGAGGTGGGCATTGCGGCGAAGCCCAACAAACCGAAGGCCGCAAAGCCTGTCAGTAGACCGCGGATCGTCTGGGAGATGGTTTTATTCATGTGTGCATAACCTCTTTAGTAGTTTTTTAGGCCCGATCTAAGCCGGACAATTTTCTGCGGTGCAAGGGTCTATCATGGTGACGATTTGACGAATGCTATTGGCTGGGAAACCACCTTGCTCGGCGTGTTCCCGAATCATCGCCTCGTTCGGGGCGATATAGACACAAAAGACCTTATCCTGGGTCACGTAACTCTCGATCCATTGAATCTGGGGCCCTAGGTTTTTCAAAATGGAGCAGGACTTTTGCGAAATTCCCTGCAACTCTGAAGCGGACAATTGCCCTGCATTGGGAATGTCTCGCTCAATGATATATTTCGGCATGGCGGGCTCTCCTGTATGGTTGTGGTTGATATAGAGACGACTGGTCGTCTTAGGGGTGAACAAAATTTTAGGCTTTAAAATAATCCAGCAGCAAATTCTTATAACAAGCGGTCAAGGGAGCGCTGGATTGCTCAATTTTCATCCGCAGTAAAGCACCCTGCCAAGCGTCGGAAAGAAAGTCTGCCATTGCTTCCGCGCTCTTATCGGTACGGAACTGGCCTTCCCGCTGGCCGCGTTCCAACCCTTCCTTTAGTTTGTCGCGATAAAGATGCAGGGCATTGCTCAAGGCAACATGGCAAATTTCACTGGTGTCTCCAATTTCGCCGATCAGATTTCCCAGCAAACAACCGCCAACAAATCCTTGACGCTCGATTTCGTTAGTCAATTCGGCAAAATAGCCTTCTAATGCAGCGGCTGCATTCAAATCGGGGCGTTTGAGCCATTGATCCAGAAGTTTAATAAAGGGTTCAATATAATGTCCGATGGAAGCCGCGCCAAATTCCTCCTTGCTGGCAAAATAATTGTAAAAAGACCCTTTCGGAACCCCAACACTTTTCAGAATGTCTTGCAGACCCACACCATGATAGCCATGCTCGGTGAACATGGCGACGCCTTGGTCTAGCAGTTTTTCTCGAGTGATGTGTTTGGTTGCGGTTTTCATCATGGCATTTATAATACGACCAGTCGTCTTAACAATGCAAGTGTTTTTTCAAATAATGGAACTGGCATAGAAAAAAGGAAGCGTGTAGGCTATAGCTAAATGTTGAAAAAGCACGGCTTGTTGGGGTGGATTGCATCCGCCCTGCGCAAGCTGAAAGCCCGCTTCTACTTAAGTGATTGAGGGATATTGTTCCATGACAGCTAAGAATCAGGCCCACGACAATGACTAACGTTTTTCTGAAACTAACCGCTGCAATGATGGTTTATAGCTATTTGACGCTGGGATGGTCAGAAGAGATCGACCCAAGAGTGGAACGAGTTCGTCGGGACTTGGGCTATTATCGGCAACATGAAGCTAAAGAGTTGACCTCCGAAATCCATGCCCTGCGCGAAGAATTCAGGCTTTCGCTTGAGCGTCAAAGCAAGCGTATTCAACAGATTGAAGAAGAACTGAAACGGCTGCAAACAGTTGAGGTTAAACCTAATCCGCCGCCGCCGCTTGCACCCCCAGAGCCAGCGCAAGCCGTGTCGACTAGCCTACCTCCAAACCTCAAACCGAATAACAACGTTTCGGTTTGCTATCAGGGTTGTGATTTTCAAGATTTGCAACAGGCGGTCAATGCCACTCCGCCGGGAGGTGTGGTCATGGTAGCCGCCCAAATCAATGGGACTTGCGCAATTATTAATAAGCCAATGCGCTTAGTCGGTTTGCGGGGCAAGGACGGGTCCAGAACCCATCTGGTCGGAGGTGTTTGCATAGGCAAAGGTCCATTGGTCATCAACGGGCCGAATATTAGCATCGAAGGAATTGAAATTTCTGGAATTCAAGTAGGCGACGGCAATGGTGCGTGCATCCGCTTGGACCCCGGCAGCCGTGATATTACGATCAAAAATGTCTATTGTCATGACAGCCAAGATGGGTTGTTGGGCGGCTTTACGGGTCGCTTGACCATTGAAGATTCAGTCTTTGAAGCTAATGGCTTTGGCAATGGCCAAGCCCATGGAATTTACCTAACCCATGGTAACGAATTACTGATTAGCCGCAGTAAGATACTCTCTACCGTCAATGCCGGACATTCGCTGAAATCTGGGGTGCAAAAGGTAATCGTGGAAGACAGCATCATTGCCGCTTTGAACAGCCATAACTCCAGAGCCTTGGACGCTTTTGCCGGTGGCGACATTACTCTACGCCGCAACGTCATCCAACAAGGTCCAGATTCCGACAATAGCGAAGTGATCGGCCTTGCACTAGAACCTACCCGACTGCTTCCTTACGGACATTCTCTATTGCTGGAAGACAATTGGATCATTTTCGACGATGACAGGCGTGGAGGGAAAATATTGTTTAGGGGGAAAAAACTGGGTCCCATCGTGGTTCGCAACAATTTAATGGTCGGGCTCAATGGAATGGGCATGGATGGCATCAAGCAAGAAGGCAATCGTTGGGCCGAAAACCGCAAACAAGTGGGGTTGCCACCCTATGATGGAACCCTCGCCAGCCTACCCAGCCCCGGCAAGCGGCCTACAGAGCTTGATTACTCCAAGATTCCTTCATCACCGGGTTTTTCATGGCGGAATATTTTTCGGTAAGTTCAGATTTTTGTGCTAAATCTTTAGCAAGACAATTGGTGTTCGTAGTTCCGCCTTTAGGCGGAAAACTGACCGAAAAGAACCGGCTGAAGCCGGGACTACAAACGTTTTGACAGGTGTAAAATCCTTAACTTAACGGCAGTGAAGGTTAGGGATGTGGCGACAAAATTTGCTCTAAAAAAATCACCCGATAGACTTTACCCACGGCTTACGCTCTGTTAGCTTAAACATTTAGACCTCAACTTTCAAAAGGCCAGACCCATGAAAAGAACTTTAATAATGTTTTCCGCATTGCTTGCATCCACGACCCTGCTACAAGCCGAAGAGGCGAAAGTGGCGGTCGGCAATAATGGCATAGCCATTCCTGAAGGTTACAAGAATTTCCGTTTGATCGGCGTGTCCCAACGTGCCGACGACCAGACCTTACGCGCTATTTTGGGCAATGATGTCGCCATTGAAGCGGCAAGAACAGGCAAGACTAATCCATGGCCGAATGGAGCCATCCTTGCCAAATTGGGTTGGAAACACAAGATCAGCGACAAATACCCTGCCGCCACCATACCCGGCGACTTTACCCGCGCCGATTTTATGATTAAGGACACGGTGAAATATGCCTCCACTGGCGGTTGGGGTTGGGGGCGTTGGATAGGCACGGAATTAAAGCCCTATGAGAAAGCTGATTTCGCCCAAGAGTGCATCGCTTGCCATTCGGCGGTCAAGGATCAGGATTTGGTGTTCACCCATCCAGTGAAGTTGCCTTAACCAAAGCCTGGTTCAGGCTTCCCTTGGAATTGCTCGGCAATCGCAGTGCCAAAAACGCAGCGCAAATGACTGTTAATCGACAGGGATGCTTTGTTAGAGGCTTGCTTGAGATTTAGGCAAGCCTTATCCTCTATCATCTCCACGTTTATTAGTTAATGAATCAACCGTAAAGAATGGATGGGGCAAATAGTGGGCGAATTGTATGATCTTATCTTTATTGGCATAGACACAGAAGTTGCCGACCGCAAAGCGAGCATCGACAGTATTGCAGAGTTGCTCGGTTTGGAAGCCTCTGAAGTGGAACATATCGCCAACAAGAATTTAAAAGCCATCGTCAAGCAAGGCATACTATTGGATGATGCAAAAAACTTTCAGCAACAACTTCTCCGCCGTGGCGGGTTTTGCAATTACCGCCCGTCACCCAAAAGCCAAACACAATTCGAATTGGCCCCTATCGAGTCAGATGATGAAGAATTGATGTTTGTCTGTCCGGCTTGTGCCTACAAGGAGAAAGTGGCTACACCCGCAGAACTACCCGCCATCTGCCCCCGATGCGGCATCATCCCTAGCAAATTCAACAAAGTCGCCGCTGAAAAATATGAACGCGAATTGGTGAAAAGAAGGCTGCTAAACAAGCACAAATTTCAGGAAAAACTGGCTCAAGACGAGGCTCAGCGCAAGGAACAAGAAGCCCGGCGGCGCCAATTGGAAGACGAAATTCGCAAGGAACTCGGCTTGCCAAGAGTGATAAACTCACGCCTTCGCCTGTTAAGTTCCGGGGCGGTGTTATTGCTTTTGGGCTTAGGCTTGGGCGCTGGTGCAGTTGGGTTATATTACAATTTGCTGGAATTGCCGGGGGACTGGGGATTACCGGCTGGAACTGTCGGAAATCAAGCCAAATTGCAGCTTTCTCCAGAACAAGAAACCTTGCTTCAGCTCAGCAATTTCTCCAAGGATATGGATATCAAATCTCTGGATGGAGTTCCGCAAATCGGATTGGGCGGCACTAATCCTCTTCAAACCGTTCAGCTATCCAATGAAGAATCGACTACGAATTCAGTCTCAAGGGCCAATACACAACAAAAACCAAACCAACTCAATGGAACGGAACTATTACAAGACAGTTTGATCGATCGGGAATGGGATTTGTTTTTGTCATCCGAGGCAGCCCGTCTAGCGAAGCTTAAACAAACAGACGCCGCATTCAAAATGGCACTAGCCATTCAAAATACCCAACTGAAAATTAGCACCTTTGCACAATTGGCAGAATATTACCTGGATACCAGAAACAAGCCAGAGGCTGACAAACTGTTCGACACCGCCATAGCCTATATCGACAGTCTGCCGGATAAGATGGAACGTGCCGAAAGTTTGGGTTGGTGGGCAAGCTTATTGTTCCGTATGGGAGAAAAAGCCAAAGCTAAACAATATTTGGAGGCTACTCTGAAACTAGTCTCAAGCTTACCCGATGGTGAAGAAAAAATTAGGGGACTGGCAAGCTTGGCAGCCAGCCAAATGCTAGTCGGTCAGAAGAAACAAGCGGCAGCGAACTTCCAACAAGCTAACCAAATCCTGCCTAGCATCAAAGACCCAAACAAGAAATTGCGAACCTACGTTTATTTGGCATCCCGCTATGCACAAATTGGGGACAAGTCCATTGCGACAAGCATCCTGACAAAGGCATTAAACTCCCTAAAACTCATCAAAGACAAATCGGCACAGCAAAACCTTGTGGGTGAAATTGCCATCGCCTTGGTACGCATGGGTGAGGCGGATTATGCTTTGGCATCACTGTCCAAACTCAGTGCGCCTTCTAAAGAAACGCTGCTTTTCGATGTCACCCGTGAACTGGCTTACACCGATCAGCCTTATGAAGCACTGAAAAGCTTGGACCAACTCACCACCCCCGACAATCAAGCCCGTGCGGCGGCGTTGTTGAGTTTGACAACCCGAAACCATAACAGCCTGAAACTTATCTCGGCCAACCTTCAGGCCCAAGCCATCGCGGCCCAAGCCAAAATTGACAATCCGGTTAACCAAGCCTTAGCCCGCGCAGAAATGTCACGTTATTTCGCTCACACTGGCTACGCCAAAGAAGCCGATGATTGGGCAAGAAAGGCGACGACCAGTGCCAATGGCATTCGCAGCAAACAAGAACGGGATGCTGTTCTCGCGGTGCTATCCAACAATTTTGCTTTTGCCAAACTACCCGCCTTAGCCGGCGAATGTGCGGATCAAATGGATGACAAGGAACTTGCTGCGGTGACGGCAAAACAAATTGGCAAGATCAATGAAACCTTAAGCGGGCAATAATAACTATTCTGCCCGACTCTCCCCAACTGCCAGAGGAATGTCACTGGCTTTCTCTCGTGAACGTTGTTCCAATCGTTGCCAAACCAAGGACGCACTCACCACAATCAACATGGCCGCCAAACTGAATTCCAAGGTGACAAATGCGGCGATCTTGAACCAAGCAAAGGCAGGATGGACGAAACGCACTAGCCAGCCGGCAATTTCATCGGCTACGGCGGAAAAGAAAGTCAAACTGGTCAACCAGACTTTCAAACCTACAGACAAGGGTGTAAAAAGCAGCAAGTGGGTCAACGTCACCGCCAGCATCCCCATGGCAAACAAATGAAAATGGGTGACCTCCAGCAAGCTTTGATAGCTTTTCGGCTGAGTGAATTTTTCCTCGGAGCCAAGATAATATTCGACGACTGAATCCGGGTTCAATCCCATTTTGTGAAAGTACATCATGCCATTGCTAACCCACAATAACGCTATATATGCCAAAAACATCAGCACTATCGTATTAAGCAAGGATTGTCTCCTCTGCTCGCCCGTCACAAAAAATCTCATTGGTTTTTCCCCTGTTTCAACGCGATTTGATAAATCGCCATCACCTTGCGAATACCATCAAGTGAAGCACTCGAACTCAATGTTGCCCCGGCAATGCCGTCCACACCTTGGTTTAGACGCAAGTCGCCAATCGGTTTACCATATAGACGTTCAAACCAACGCGCTGGCGGCTGATATTCGGGGGGTTCATGGAAAGCCAGCATCTCGACTCGCTGTAATTGGCCGTTTGGCGATAACACAATCATCACGGTTTCCGGCTGAGTGCGGACATTGTGCGATTCGATTGCAACGTAGCCCAATAACTGACCTGCCCGTTTGCCCACATGAAAGGTAAACAGCTTGGAATCAAGTTTAGCCTGGGCAATCTTTTCGATCTGCTCGGTTTGCTCATCGGTTAAAAATACTGGCAGGGATTCAACTTCCGCACCCGCACCAAAGGCGAGTTCGAAAGCTTCTTCTTTGCTGTAATAAACCGTAGCCGCCGAAATCGTGGCAAAGCCAAACAGTACCAAGAACATTAGTGATGTTGTTTTATACAATTGGAATCTCGCTGTGTTTTGCCCATACTGAATTAACGTCAACCTAGGCAATTTCTGAAAATTAAACAATAGTTTGCTGTTTAGAATATTTGAAAATTAATGCACTCGACAATAAGCTAACAAATAACCAAATGGTAGGGGGTTCGTCAATCGAACTAACCTGCCCTCCGATTAATACAGCGGGTATGGGGTCTCCGTAACCATCCCCAAGCGTGTTGAGTAGCAGATCAAATCCGCCCACGCCATGCTTTGATGCGGTGAACTCGAATTTTGCCAAGACCACTGAAGAACCCTGCAAAGCCTCCAAGCCACTGACATCTAGTAAGCTGTACTCCCAAACGTTAATCAAACCTAAACTTGGGGTAAATCCCGACCTGGACTCGCTTTGCGATTCATCACCCAAACCTGGCCCAAAAACGACATTATTGAAGCTGAATAGTGTGCCGTCATATGCTAAATCCAAGTCAAAAGTAGAGACAGACGGAGGAGCATGGTCGCCAAGACCATTTACCACGACCGACACAATAAACGTCGAACCAGTGCTAATTTGCGAGTTTTCGGGTTCAATAGTTAGGGTTGCCGCATTGACTGAACTTACAAAGACCATCAAAACGGATGTGCATATCAAATGTTTAGCCAACTTCAAAATTTTTTCATTCATGAGTGCTTTTCTCATCATGTGTGTCCTATCATAAGAAAGTGAGATAAAGTTTACTGGATCACGCATTTTGGGCGGGTGCAAAGCAAAACCAACTTTCTCGCATCAAGCAAATCAATTTTCCCGTCCGAATTAAGATCACGGGCATCGCTGGTTCCGCTTGATGGTTTGTTTTTTGCAGACATAATTAAATTAAGGTCGCTATTGTCCACGTCGCCATCTTGATCTATGTCGCCATAGCCATCTGAAAGTATTTGCATGAAAGCTACAATGTCATCCACCTCTGAACTGGATAACTGCAAATTGCCCAACTCATCCCCATTGACGTTTTCCACCACCTCGGCGGCGGGCCAGCAAGCTTGTTGCAAAGCTTGGCTCTCCGAAACCATATCGCTGAGACAGGAAGGTTTGGTATCTCGTGTGTTATAGAAATCTACAACTCCATGAAGGGTTTTAAAATATCCGTTATGCATGAATGCGTCAGTTTTGGCGATATTCCGCAAAGTTGGCACTTTGAATTTGCCATTTTCGGCTGAACTGTTGACTGTCTTGCCTAATCCTATGTCAATAAAATTTAAGCCGTCAGGATTAAATTCTGTCGGTAAACTGTAGAAAGGATTGTCTGGGTTACGGGGTGTGCCAAGATTGTCATAAGAAAAATCTGTAAACAATGGCGGTGTGCCATCAGTAGATGGGCGATTTGGGTGACAAGCTGCACAATTACCCTTGTTTGCATTTTCAAATAATTCCAAACCGCGCTGCTCAGTTGGGGTTAACGTAGCTTTACCGGCGAGATAAGCATCAAATTTCGAACTGAACGGAGAAAATGCCTTGGTTCGCTCGAAGCTGGCAATCGCTGTTGCGATTGACTCATAGGCTTGATCTACATTGTCGAATGCATTTAGCCCAAACACCTCTAGGAATAAGGGCGCATAGGTGGCATTGCGTACCTTTTCCACGACTGTTGTTTTATCGGGGTTAGCCATCTCCAACGGATTTAAAAAAGGCCCTTGTGCTTGGATTTCCAGACTCGAAGCACGACCATCGAGAAATTGGCCACCGAGAAACAGTCCTTCTTCATTGTCAAAATGAAATGGAGGGCTAAAAGCAGCATACATTGCCGTAGGGCTATTGCGATTGCCGAAACGACCAGAAATGACACCTTTAGAAGTTGGCTTGGATTTGTCCGGGTCGGCAAACGCAGCGCTCGGTGTATGGCAACTGGCACAGGCTTGTCCGGGTGGGCTGGACAATTGCGAGTCTAAAAACAATTGCCTTCCCAATTCTTCCGTTGCAGTCAATTGTGGGGCAGTCGCCCATGACTTGCCATTGAGGCTCAACAAACATAATGTAAACACAAGAAATCTGTTCATCATCACTCCTAATTAAATTAAAGATTTATTCTACTGGGAAGGGCAGTTAGGCGATCACTTTTCCCTGCACTTAAGACTAAGTATAGCAATCTCAAATTAATACATAAACCCAAAACCAAGATTCAATTCATGGGGCAATCCACCACCATTGGAATTAATATTCCGGTAATCTAGTTTCACAGCAACGTTTTGGATAGGTTTATAAGTCAGGCCGCCTTGATAAATCCAACGATCCCATGTCCGGTCGTCTCTAAAACCAGCCGGTGTCGCCGCCAGAGTATTGTAACGCTCATAACGGAAGAACGGCGCGAGATATTGAGTCGTGCCCTCCCACAAAAGCGGCATGATATCGTAAGCCAATTCCCCATAAACACCAAAGTTTTCGCTACCGACGGTGACTTTATTATTGGCACTCACCAAGCCCGCATCGCCGATATTGCCGTATGCGCCTAGAGTGCGGAATTCCAAGCCTTTGTAATGCCATTGCAGATGGCCCTCATACAATTGCGTGAAAACATCGGCCTGTCGGCCAGCATATAGCTTGTCTTGACCAGCATCACCCAAGAAAGCTGATGCACCCAGCAAAACGCCCGGTGCAGCGGCAGGTGTGTAATCAACTCGTCCAGTAAATGCCCAATTTTCTGCCAGCGATGTCGATCCACTTTGACGACCATCACGAATACCGCCACTGGTGAATTTATCTGCCCGCAAGCCATTGACTGCGTACATTCTATATTGAATTTCAGGAGTGATCTCACCAAACAAACCCGCTCCCAATTCACGCCAAGTCGTTGGAATGATGTAGCGTTCCACATCCGGTCGGTAATTACCGTGGAAAGTAGTGGGTTCGTGAATTTCGTTGATGAAACCCATGGGCATTAGCATTAGGCCAGCGCGAATGTTGGCATTTTTATGCAAGAAAAAATCGAGTTGGGAAAACTCCACGGATACTTGCCCGGAAGAGCGTCCAGAGCTGTCTTCTCTGGTGGTGGCATGTTCAAATTCAATTTCATTGTTCAGGACGATCCAATCATTGAATTTATAGCCAAGATAAATCACGCCACGGAGCAAGTCAGCCGAATCGCTTCGGTTGCCTTTATTGGCGGTGTAATTGGTGTAAACCGCTTCACCGTATCCTCCTATCGACAATCCACGGTTGACGCGGTAAACCTCGGAAGCAGCCGGGCCATAGCCATATTCAACTTTATATTCGCGTTTGTCCGGGATGAAAAGCTGGGTTTTTATCTTAGCCACTTCATCGGCAAGGATATTGGTTTTGCGCTCAACCTCTGAAGTGCCAGTCTTCTTGGGGGCAGATGGCTTCTGATTGGCATCGGCAACAGCATCAACCCCTGTCGTTTCTGCTGGAGAAGACGCTAAGGCTTTTCCCGGTTTATTGGTTCCTTCCTTTAACTCAACTTCCGAGTTGTCCGCTTCATGTTTTTGGGCATCGCCATTGTTGACTTTGGCTTTTAACGCTTCGATTTCCTTTTGTTGCTGTTGGATTATTTTCCACATTTCAGCCATGGATGCAGGCATACCCTTTGCCGCATAAACATCGCAATTGGCGAAAGCCAGAGATGTGATTGTTCCTATTGAAGCTACAATCTTGCTTGTTTTCATACAATCATCCTCAAATTTTGAAATTCTGTAAGAAGATTATAGAAAAGAATTTTTCCAGATGCAAATCATTATCATTTGCAAATATCAACATGAAGGTCTACTTTTCTCTTTCACGCTTGGATTGGCGGCAATTTCAAGTCAACTTACCGGATAAATCGATTAAAATAAGCTTCCTTTCCATGCCGCTGCGATATGCAATGAAATCCAAACCGATCTTAGGCCCCGTGATGCTCGACTTGCGTGGGTATGAACTCAATGTAGAAGAAAAAGAAATGCTGCGTCACCCTGCTGTCGGTGGACTGATCTTTTTCACTCGTAACTATGAAAACCCGCAACAAATTACAGGGCTAGTCCAAGCTATCCGCGCCATTCGGCCCGAAATTCTGATTGCGGTGGATCATGAAGGCGGCAGGGTGCAGCGCTTCCGCCATGATTTTACCCGTCTCCCAACCGCGGACAGTTATCAGAAATGGGTTGCCAATGAAGAACTTTTGTCGACCATCAAGAATGCCGGTTGGCTGATGGCGGCGGAACTTCGCTCGGTCGATGTGGATTTCAGCTTTGCCCCGGTGTTGGATGTGGATTGTGGTGTCAGCCAAATCATTGGAGACCGTTCTTTCTGCACTGATGCCAACAAAGCCGGCGAATACGCCTTGTCCTTCGCGCAAGGCATGAGAAAAGCAGGCATGGCAGCCGTCGGCAAGCATTTTCCCGGTCACGGCGCAGTGGCTTTGGACTCGCACCTAGCCCTTCCGATAGATACTAGGCATTATGAAGAAATTGCCGCTCATGATCTCCTCCCATTTATCAAGCTTATCGCTGAAGGTCTTGAAGGGGTCATGCCAGCCCATGTGGTGTATAAGGAGATTGATAATTTACCTGCTGGTTTTTCCAGGGCTTGGATTGAAGAAATTTTACGCGGCAAACTCGGTTTTAAAGGGTCAGTGTTCAGCGACGACCTATCGATGGAAGGCGCTGCCTTTGCCGGGGATTACCCTGACCGGGCCAAACTTGCCATAGAAGCCGGTTGCGACATGGTATTGGTTTGCAACAAACCCGAAGCGGTGGGTTACGTGCTTGAATCCTTGGAAAGCCTGAATTGGCATGAGCGACAACATCGGTTGACCGCCATGCGCGGACAGTTCCCCATTGACCGCTCGGAACTCTTGGCAAGCGCCGAATGGAAAGAAACTGCCGATAGTATCGCTAGAATAACGGGAAAGGCAGTTGCATGAGCCTATTGGAAGAAATAAAACAAGTCGAACGCGAAGCCGAGCTTCTCTATACAGAAACTCAACTTGAAGCCGCCATTGATCGCATCGCTTTGGAGATCACTGCGCGTTTGTCCGCAAGCAACCCCATCCTCCTCCCCGTCCTCAACGGCGGCATCATATTCGCCGGCAAGCTTCTCCCACGCTTGCCTTTTCCACTGCAAATAGACGGAATTCACGCCAGCCGTTACCGAGGCGAAACCAGCGGTGGGAAAATCCAATGGTTGCTTAAACCTAGCCTTCCATTGCAAGGCAGAACCGTGTTATTAGTGGATGACATCTTGGATGAAGGCTTAACCCTATCGGTCATCAAACAATGGTGCGTAGAACAAGGCGCAGCCGACATATTGATTGCCGTCCTTATTGACAAGCAAATCGGACGGGAACGGCCTTGCCGAGCCGATTTTATCGGTTTGGAAGCGGTGAACCGATACTTGTTTGGTTACGGTTTGGATTACAAGAATTATCTGCGCAATGCCCCGGGGCTATACGCTTGCAAAGGGCTTTAGATAACAATCCGTCATTCTGGCAGGGAAGCCGGACTACAACGCCCAAGGATGGCAATCTCTCTTAATGTTGGAATAGTCAAATGACACAAATAGCCATTATCGGCGGCACGGGTTTGTCTTGGTTGCCAGAATTTGAGGAAACCCATAGGGAAAAGCGGATGACCCATTGGGGTGAACCCTCCTCTGACCTGATTCACGGAATCTTCTACGGTGCTGAAATTGTGTTCCTCGCCCGTCATGGTGAAAAGCACACCATCCCCCCGCATCGCATCAATTATCGGGCTAATATTTCCGCACTCAAAGAAGCCGGGGTCAATGCCATCGTAGCCGCCGCTGCCGTAGGAGGCATTAGGGCCGACATGGGTCCAGCCAAGATTATCATACCGAGTCAAATCATTGACTACAGCCATGGGCGAGCCGGGACTTTTTTTGAGGACAATCTCGACCATGTCACCCATATCGATTTTACTCATCCCTATTCACCCAACTTGCGGAAAAGATTGCTCGATGCCGGATTCCAGGCGGGAATACGGGCAATCGACGGCGGCGTCTATGCTTGCACCCAAGGGCCGCGACTGGAAACACCGGCGGAGATTACTCGCATCGAACGGGACGGCGGAGACATGGTCGGCATGACAGGAATGCCAGAAGCCGCATTGGCCCGTGAAATGAGCATGGATTATGCCACTTGTGCCATCGTTGCCAATTGGGCGGCAGGAAAATCCAACCAAGAAATCACCATGACCGAAATCGAAGTAAACATGCTAAAAGGCATGGCTGACTTTGCGAAATTGTTGGAGGCATTTTTTAAAGTTGGTTGAAAACCCCATGCCTACCGATGACATCCCAATTCCTTAGGTCATTGTAAGAGTGCCGCCCCCAGCACTCTTGTTAAGCTGCTTTGCGGGGTTTTGCCAAGGGAACAGGTAACTCTCGGCCCATATTTGAAGCGGCTTTGTTGCACAAAATCATCTCAATATGCCGAACCGAACAATTCCCGCGCCTAATCCAAACCACCTTGGGCGGATGCCCATACAACAGGCTGCGCTCATGAAAAACGGAGTCTTTGCTCACCAAGACAAAGCCATGGCATTTGGCATAATCCCAAATTACCGGATCGGGCTCGCCGCCCATGCCTAAGCGGTCCACATGGGCCGAATCAGGAAATAGGTCGGCCAGTGCAGGAACCAAGCGGGGCGACGGGTTTTCGTCAAACAACAGCTTCATGCGTTGACGATGAGTTGATGCCGCTCACGGTCGGCGGCATAGCTCAGGCAAGCCTGAATATCCTCCGCGTTCAAATAGTCGAATTCTTCGAGTATTTCCTCCTTGCCATGCCGGAGGCTAAATATTCCAGCACATCGTATACTGTGATGCGCAACCCACGGATGCAGGGCTTGCCGCCACGCTTATCGGGTTCAAGTCTTTATAGTTCATGGTGGTCTTCTAAGTAGGAGTAAGTATGAGGGGCGAAATACGCGGTGTGCCGCTATTGCGCCGAGTGAGCCTTACCGCGTTATACCCACCCATCCATCACTAACACGCTACCTATCATGATGACCGCCTCTTCAGTTTTCGCAAGATCAACCGCCAACCAATTACGATCAATGCCGCCGTTCGCAAGATTCACAAGATGTCCACCTAACTCAGCGTCAGTGGCTGTGCGATGGAAGGTATTTGAATATAACGCTTGCACATAATCCTTGTCATTCAGTTGGGCCAAGCCCGTAGCATGACTCTGAAACCACCGAAAAATCGTTTCAGGGTCAACGTTTTGTTTCAGCGCGTCAGTGCCGGCGCGCCACTCATCCGCAGTCGCGTCGCGATTCAAAAAGGTATGCACTAATCGGCCCAAAACGCCTTCAGCAGAATTATGGGCTAGAGCCAAGGTTTGGCCATTGTCAAAAACCACCATCTCGACATTCTTGAGGCTGAGCAGCGTACTATCGCCGCTTCGAGAAAGTTCGACATAATGGTTATTTACTTGCCATTTCACATTCGTATATTTGTCAGTGTAATCTAAGACATCAAAACCTTTGCCGCCATCAACACTCTGCGTCCAACCCAATGGTAAAAAGCCACGCTCATTGTCATTACTACCAACAAAATGCCGCTCTGACTGTAACAAAAAAGCACGTTGAGTGTTATCAAAACCGGCAAGAAGAGTCTGAGAACTTTTATCTGTTAACGTGAATGTTTCTGGCAAAGTGAGAAAAACATTAATAATATCATATGGATACATGCTTGCTAAATTTTGTTGCACATACTCGGTTTCAGAAGAACTTAGATCGCGGTGCAGCCAAGTGCCAACTAGAAAATGGGACAATGCCTCGCCAGGGCTTGAGGCAATGTTCACATTGCCGAAAGATTTAAAATGAATACGCTCTAGGTTAGTGAAAGTATCAGTTTCACCCGAGTATTTATTTGTTAAGATAGTGTCATTTTCAATTGCGACGATCTTGTAATCCTTAAAAAACCCTATTTGTTCAGCAATATCAAAACCCATATCCCCATTCAGGTAGTCATTGCCAGCTCCACCAATCAGTAAATCATTCCCTGCGCCAGAAAACAAATTATCATTGCCTGCATTACCATTGATCACATTGTTTGCGTTATTTCCAATAATATTATCTATGCTTGAACTGCCATTGGCGTTTTCGAGCGTAATTCCAAAAGCAATTGCAGTTAATTCAGACGTGGTGTAATACGTTCTGCCATCGCCATTGACTTGATATGGATAGGCATTATAAAGCGTATTTTTTGTGAGTAGGCCATTCTCATTCATATCTAGCCTGTAACCCTTGCCATCGAAAGCCAAGGCAGACAAGTCTAGCGTGTCATTACCACCTGTATCCCAAATGGTCTGTTTCGTTGCGTAAGTGGTGGTCAGCTCGGTTTGACCATTCACCTTATAATGACTCACGTCACTGAATAAATAAGTGTCGTTACCTGTGTTTTTTTGTTTTTCACCATAGATTAATTGCAACGCAGCAATATCCAAAGGCATAAAGGTGCCTGGAGCCTTTCCTGTATTATTGTAGGTCATTACAGAGTTGGCAGAGTTGTTAATTTCGGTACGCAATACAGGATATTCACCAACCGTTTCATGGGTATGCTTTAGCCCTAAGGCGTGACCCAATTCATGTACTATAGCCATATATCCATAAAATCCGGCTGGATTCTGAAAAGCGCTATTGTCATTAAGATTGTAGGTATCGTAACTGGTTTTAATATGAATGTCACCGCCAATTTTATAAGACGATGATGGATAATAAGCATAGGCGTAATTAGGCCCATTGGAATTCATCAATCGTAATGTACCATAAATGTTTGTATTTGTTTCTATGAGTTCGACAAAATCCAAATTTATAATCGTTTCAAGCCAGTTTATGATGGCTCTCAAGTTTGCTTTCACATTTTCGCTGACTTCGCTAACGCCTGTTTCAGAACCATAGTAAATGCCTTTAAAGACACTACTTTCATAAAAACTGTAGGTAAGTATTCTGGATGAATCGATCCTCCATGTTTGGTCGCTTAATAAGGCTTTGACATCAGATGAATTGACACCCATTGTGTTCTCCATGGAAAATGCAAAAGTTTAAGAGTCGTTAAAAAGGGTTTGACTAGTACCCTAGCCAGGCAGGGCGCAGTAGGCTTAAGCCGTAATGCGCTCCACGAGTGTGCCTTACCGTGTGAACCAATGCCGTCTTCGATAGCTTGCTATTCCGGCCAGTCCTAGCAGGGTCAGAAGCAAAGTCGGTGGTTCGGGTATGGCTTGGCTGGTCAAGAGAAACGATCCGAATGTCGGGTCGCTGCTGACATCGCCCACATTGCCCTGAAACAGCACTTCGTTAGCCGTCATTCCAACCTTGATTAGGAGGGAAATACGCTAAGTGATATCTATCAAGATGGGAAATATATCTACCTTGAAAACCTATTGCTCTGAATATGAAACGGATGACAAGTTCTCGAGCAACCATCGCATGAGCCCATAAATTTTGGTTAGGTTGAATGTAGTGACCCTGATGCACAATCATGTTGCGAGCTTTTATTAGGTCTGTCCAGCACACTCATCGTCATGACTATTTCCTCATAAAACAAAACAAGTCACCCATCGCGGAAAATCCTCGTTGGCGCGTATCATCCAACCGGTTCTTACCATCGCCTGAGCGTTATCCCGAACCAGAGCAACATCGACAGTATAGCGGACACTATAAGGATGTGCCGACGAAGGAGGCGCATCAATCGAGTAACGCAAATGATGCGCTTCGTACAGAGCCGGACGAGATTTGTAATCCCGCCCGAAACGTTTTGTGCTTTCCCCTACCCTACATCGTCAACTCGCTCAAAACGTAAGCAGCGGGGTTACAAACCCCGCCGCGCTTCGCCATGGACGGTAAAGCTCGATCATCCCGGATTCCGCTACGCTCCATCCAGGCTACGCTAGCTTCGGATTCAACTATTTGTTCATTTAGCAGTCACCGTCAGCGGCTTCGATATTGATTTATTTAGCGATTTTCCATCTGGCCCGAGCAATTCAAGAGTTATGGTGTATGACGCGGGAGTAACGTCATCCGGTAAGGTAAACGATTCCTTTATGTTCCCGTCTGCCGATGTTTTGTTGTCGGTAGTATCAGCCGCCCCTGTGCCAATCTTCAAGGAAGGCACAGTTTTAATCCGATATTTTCCACCCGGGGCGATTTTTCCCTCCAATTCAAGCTTTTCCCCGGGTTTTATGCTGTCGGCTTTCAGTGTTAATTCGGGGGTGGTTTCAGATGTGCCACCGGGCTGTGGATTGCCGGCGGCATTTGAACTGGGGTTGGTTTCGGATGTACCACCGGACTGTGGATTGCCTGCGGGGATCGAAGCCGTAGGTGGTTTTTTTACCATGACAAGGCGATTTAATTTGGCAACTTCGGTTTCGTTGGTGTCCTTGGCTGTCAAAGTGATTTTATAAGCTGTGTCGGCTTTTATGTCTGCTGGGGCATTCAGTTGCACATTAATGACGTTGTCAAGAATTTGCCCTTTCTTCTCAAAGCCAGCCGGTTCGGAACTGACCTCATAAGTATAAGGAGGCGTGCCATGAGTTAGCACACTGACGAGAGTGGTGGGGCTGCCTGCCTGAACTTCGCTTGGGCTGACGATAAAGTTATCGGAAACAGTTCCATTGGAAGCATGATCCGAACCGTAATGAAAGCCGACGATGGTGCCAAGGATACCGACAAACAGCATCAAGATTTCCTTTGACATCATAAATCGATCTTTTAAACCAAGGTTTTGACTGTCAGACCCCGTGATGGGATAGAGAACTAAAACCATAGCCATTGCAACGCTGACTATCGCTATGGTGGTCGTGATTAGCCCACGAGCCACCTCAATATTTTGGATTTTGTCTAAAAAGTCACTTGTGAGCAACTTATAAAGAAAAATGAAGGCAACAACACAAAAAGAGACTAAAAATACAGAAATTACCGTTGGTGAAGTAAGTTTGTCAAAAGCCGTCCAAAATTTACCCGCTTTGATGCGCGTGTTTAAAGCCTCCATACCGGCCTTTAATTGGTTGAACCGGTTAGCCGCCGCCTCGAATTCCTCCCTGGCTTTTTTCGCTTCATTCAAGGCATTAATTTCATTGTCAATCGCGGTTTTTAATTCCTTTTCCGCTGTATCCTTGGCGAGTTTTGCGTTGTTCAAATCAGTAGTGGCTGATTCCACCAGTGGGGATCGCGAATTGGCAGCAGTGCTTGCAGTGTCAAACTCCTTTTTGAGTTGATCGTTGGTGGGATCAGCATCGAGTTTGGCTTTTTTTTCATCCCTGTCTTTCTGAAGGCTGGTCAAGTCCTTTTTGACCTTATCCAGATTTTCCTCTGCTTTTTTAAGAGCATTTTCACTATCGGTGACTTTTATTACCAAAGCTTTGCTGGCAATTGTGGCTTGTTCTGCTTTATTGTAAGCTTCGTTAGCTTTATTTAACTTGGCTCCGGCATCTTCACTGGTGTTGCGAGTTTGCTCTGTGAAAACCATTACAGAGTTTTCAATTAGTTGGGCTTCTTCAAATTGTTGAATTTTCTGGAGCAAACTATCTGAGGTAGATTTTAAGGGGTTTTTCTCTAGTTCAGACTTTCTCAACGTCTCGAGTTCTTTGTTTGTAACATCAGCCATAAGAATTTACTCCTAGAATGGTTGTAAATGATGAGTTGGTTCGGCAGTATGCCCGCGCCTAAGTCAACAATTACCCCTACGCTTTAATAATGTCAAGGGATTTTAGTGTGTCGTCCCGATATTATTTTGTCGTTACGTTTCCTTGGATGTTCCGCCAAGGGGCTGTGTATTACCTTCCCTATGCTCAAGAATGTGGGCATGTCCCAAGAGTTGAAAAAAAGGTGAAAAATTGTTGTAGCAAAATCATCATAGCTTGGACGGGCAATTAAGTGCAGAATTAACTTTACCTTGTTTGAAAACATTGACCCGCTCTATGCGCTTATCCGTAGCGGGATGGGTGGACAAGAAATCGGGTATGGATTTGGCTTCATCAGGTAAAGACGATTCCAGTTTGCTGAGGATGAGCCCTATATGACAGGTGTCTATCTTTTTTTCATTCAATAAAATGATTGCAAAGTCATCCGCTTGTTCCTCGAATTCATGGGAATAGTGGTTTTCCACCAATAAGGTAGGAAGGACTGCGACATTGGCGGATATTGAACTGACATCGCCAAGAATACCGGCGACAAATAAGGCTACCGCCGAGTTTTGCAGCCAACTGCGTAGCAAATGCCGATAGTAAACATGGCCTAGCTCATGGGCTAAGACGGCTTGCAGCTCCTCGTCCTTGTCGGCAAGTTCCATCAAACGGTCGGTCACGACGATTATACCTGAAGGCAATGCCATGGCATTGGCAGTATTGTCCTTCATGGCTCGAAATTCCAGTCGCTTAAAGCCAATGTCATTATGTCCAGCCAGCAAATCATCCATGAGCCCTTTCCCTCGGTTTTTTTGCTGAACTTTCAACTTAGAGGGCGAAAATATCAGATTATCCAACCCTTCCAAGGTTTGCTCACCTAATTGCGTTTCCAAGTTGTTGGGTATTGCCGATGAGGTTTTTTCTGCCAGCCAAGGTATGCCAAAAGCGACTAATGACCACATTGCAACGGCTGTTATAGCCAGTGAAACAAATACCCAGACAAAGCGACTTTCCAAAAGGTGAATCCAATGTTCACTAGGGTATACCTTGTTTGCAGAATATAAGGCATCGACGGATGCATTATCCAAGGTTTCGAATGAAGCCCCGTTTGGGAAGATGATTCGCCTAGGAATGTTCCCCACTCGAACGGAGAAGTCTAACTGTTCGAGCGTATAGTTTTGCTCGATTCCCACACCCTGCAATACTACCCGATTAAGTTCTGGCCAGGCTGTAATACGGACGGGCATGGAAGCCGACGATTGCCCATCTTGGAATTGACCTTCAAAAGTAATCACATGCCAATGTCCACGTCGAGGAAGTCGCTCAGTTCTTCACCCAAGGCTCCAATTGCTTGTTCCTTATTAGAGGTAAAGCCATTCAGTTCTTCCGGGCTACACATGATGCTTAAGCTTTCCAAGCGATAACGAGTCACGCGGATTTTGGCCCAAGGGATTAACAGACCAAAGGAGAATAGAATAGCTAGGATATTGGTTAAATAAAGTCTCAACATTGGAATATACTTCAACTGACTGCGAAATTGAATGTTGGCAATTTTGGTTTTGTTCCATTTAAGATTGAACAAAGTAACATCGTTAAACACGACAACGGAGGCAATGAACAACAAGAATAGCAATAATATTACGCCTAAACTGATTGAGGATTCTAATTGTTGACCTAGTTGATCGCTCAAAATTTTATCAAACGATGCCAAAATATTCATATCCAATATTCCTCCAACCTTCATAAGCAAAGAAATAATTCCAAAGATCACCGCTGCTAAACCCATTAAGAATACTGAGAATACAGAGGATTCAACAAAAATCATCAAAATATCCATAGCATCAATATCTAATCGAAAAGGGCTTTTTCCATATCGATGATTATTGACCAAGAACTTCTTTTGTTTGCTGACTACCCATGGTGACGCAAGCCCCAAACTCAGTAGAGTGAGGATAGGGAGCAAAATGTAGGTGGATAAAGCAGTGAAATAATCGGAATGAAACCCAAAGCGAATATTGCGATAGAGGGTATTGTAGGCGTTGAAGCGCAAAGTTCTAATGACGAGCCATGGCAATGCAATGATAATTATCAGCCAAAACAGTATAACAAAGGAAGGAAAGAAATGCTCTACAAAACCGGATATTGCTAAAAGTGAAAGGGCAATCAATTGACCCTTAAACATTTTCCAAGGGTTTGCCACATAGTCGAAACTGGAATTAGCCAACCGGGTCGATCCATAAAAATACCGTTTATGCCGCACCTTGGCCCAAGGCCAATATAACCCTAGGGTAAGGATAGTGAGGCAAATATTGACAATCCAGATGCGAAAATACTCATCTGCCTTTCCATTGAATTCAAAGGTAATGGATGAGTTAGAGGAAGTCGAAAATTTTTCCATGGCTTTAGTACTAACTTGAGAGTTAATGGTCACTCATCCCATCAGTCGATGTTTAAAGTTAGTACAGACTGCCTTGGGATATCTACATTTTACTTTAAAGAATAAATCGATTATGTGACAGT
>CAIYXP010000095.1 GCA_903930145.1 uncultured Methylococcaceae bacterium | reverse complement strand
TGTGACCGCCTTAAGCCAACTGTGGCGGCGTTTCTTTTTGAACACATCGAAATTGGCGGTGACAGTCTTGGCGGTATCCACGCTAACAGAGCAAGTGTTGCCATAATTTGTGCAAGCCCCTCCCCAACCGGTGAATTGAAAATCGTTGGAAGTAGGAATGGCGGTTAGTTTGACCCAAGTCCCTTTTACATAGCTTTGGCTACAGGTTTCCCCGCAGCTAATCCCGCCGACATCACTAGTCACGGTTCCGCCCGTCTTGTTGGCGTTGATGACGGTCAATGCAAATTCATTTTGTACAAAATTGGCTGTCACGTTCTTCGCTGCATTGAGCAGGACCGAGCAAGTCGTGCCGCTGCAATCCCCGCTCCATTCGGTGAAGAGGTATCCGCTAATGGGTGTGGCTTTCAGTGTAACGGTGGTCCCGCTCAAGTATTGCTGACTGCATTGCGTTGGGCAATTGATACCCAAAGCGGACGAATCGCTGACAACAGTCCCGCCCGATGAAGCGACCGTGAGGGCGTAGAAAGTCGAAGCCGGTGAACCGGGCGGGTCAGCCGTGGTCGCCGAGGTTCCCGTCAAGGTATTGCCGCTACCCGTTGCGTCGGCAAACGCCAGCAAGCCCGGATATTCATTAAAATGCCATAAGGCGACCGTATTGGCATCCATCGCTAATTTGTCCTGTGGCGTGAAATCCGCACTATACCTCGCCACCGAAGACAGCCTCACTTCGTCGATATATCCGACAAACTGGCGGAAATTTGTATTTGCGCACGTATTATGCACGGCTCCAATCGTTGTGTTATAACAGGGCGAGGTGTCGAATGCCGTCACCGCGACTGTGGTTGAATGTTGAATCACGCCATCTATCGCCAATGAAATTGTGCCAGTAGCGGCATCGTACATTGCGGCGACATGATGCCAACGGTTATAGGCAAAGTTAATATCCCAACTGTCGATAATAGCTGAACCTCCGGCGTAGTAAATTTTGAAATATATGTCGGAATTGGTAATTCCCAAGTCATAGGCATCATCCATGACAATGATGTTGTCGCCTGAATTGGGGGTAGGGTAAATCCAAGCTTCCACCGTGAAACTGTGCTTGGTGGCATTCGGATAAACCGAGTTCGGGGCCAAGGCATATTGTGTGCTTCCACTGCTTAAGTTCAAGGCGGAACCGTCCGTGACATGGTTTCCGAAATTGGCGCTGACATTCTTCGCTGCATTCATCGTCACTTGACACGTCAAATCTGTACCGACGCAATCGCCTGTCCAACCGGTGAAGCTATAGCCTGGAACTGGTTTGGCGGTCAGGGTGACAACTGTACCACTATCATAAATTTGGCTACAGGACGCGCCGCAACTGATACCGCCGACATCAATGGTCACCGAACCAATGGTCTGATTGTTATTAGTAACGCTGAGGGCAAAACTTGGCACAAAGTTGATGGCATAAATGCCACCATTAGTACCCGCATACAAAACAGAAGGAAATTGCTGACTGGTTTCAATTGTTCGCAGGGTAACATTTTCTAGGCCACTATTCGTACTATTTGACCAATGCCCACCGGCATCATTGCTAACCTTAACATGACTGTTTGGCCTAGCAAAACCATCCTTTTGATAAAGCGTGGAAGTATGCAATGGATTAATTTGAAACCTATTTATACGATATCCAAAGTTACCATTGTCATTATATGAACTATTCCAGCTTAAGCCACCATCTAGGCTTCTATATAAAATTTCTGAGTCTGCCGCATAGAGTATACTGGAATTGCTATTGTCAACG
>CAIYXP010000094.1 GCA_903930145.1 uncultured Methylococcaceae bacterium | reverse complement strand
GCAACGCAAATTTTGACCTGCCTAGCCCATCCGATTTGCACCAACATGAAAATGGCTGGGCAATGCCAGACAAAACTTGGGTTGGTAAATCGTTCAGTCGCTCAGCCTCGGACTATGATAGCGTTGCCAGTTTGCAGCGGCACGTCGGCGAGGGCTTGTTGAAGTACCTGCCGGAAGATGGGTTTGCGCCCCGAACCATACTGGACTTGGGTGCTGGTACAGGTTATTGCACAGCTCAACTTGCCCAGCGTTTCCCTGATTCCAATTTGATTGCCTTGGACATCGCCATGGGCATGTTAAAGGCTCTAGGCCAGCGGCATGATTTTCATAAACAGCCTCAGCGTGTCTGCGCCGACATTGAACGCTTGCCCTTGAAAGCCAATACCGTGGATTTGGTTTTTTCCAATTTGGCTTTGCAATGGTGTCCTAATTTGTCAGCCGTGTTTGCGGAGTTCAAGCGGGTGTTGCGTCCGGGCGGTTTGATGCTGTTCAGCACCTTTGGCGAAGCCACGTTATCTGAATTGCGAAATGCTTGGGCGCAGGCCGACGACCGGCACACCCATGTCAACGCTTTTGTTTCCACGGTTATGCTGGAGTCGGCTTTGCATAAAGCCAATTTTTCCGATATTTCCGTGCAAAACGAGCAGATTGTTTACCAATACGCCAGTGTTGATGCCATTTTACGCGAACTGAAGCTGTTGGGGGCGCACAATGTCACGATGAACCGTCCTCGCCAATTAACCGGCAAGGGGACGTTTCGTAAGATGCTGGAAGCTTATTCCGCATCAATGCAATCCGGGCAAGTTCAAGCCAGTTTTGAAAACATCTTCGTCAAGGCTTATCAAGCCCTTGCCTAAACCTAAGAGAAACATTGATTATGGCTGGATTTTTCATCACAGGCACGGATACCGGGATTGGCAAGACATGGGTGACTTTGGCTTTGATGAGGTTCTTGCAAGCAAAAGGCTTGTCTGTCATCGGCATGAAGCCAGTGGCTTCGGGATGTTTTCGTGATGACGGAGAATTACGCAACGAAGATGCCATGTTGCTGATGAAAAATGCTTCTTTATCGGTCGATTATGAGAAACTGAATATTTACGCTTTTGAGCAACCCGTTTCACCCCACATTGCTGCACTAGCTGACGGAAAAATTGTCAATATTGCGACAATTGTTGAAAAATGTCGGCTTTTGGAGGCTTTGGCCGATTGTGTTTTGGTCGAAGGCGTTGGCGGTTGGGAGGTTCCCCTAAACGCCAAAGAAAGGGTTTCCCACCTCGCTTGTGCTTTGAAATTACCCGTTATTATGGTGGTCGGAATGCGGCTAGGATGCTTGAATCATGCCTTTTTGACCCATGATGCGATGATTCGGTCAGGTGTTTCGTGCCATGGATGGATTGCCAATGGTATCGATCCAGATTTCCTCTGCCTTGAGGAGAACCTAGAAACTTTGAAGTCTGGTCTATCATTTCCTTGCCTAGGTGTCATTCCGCATTGCACCAATCTGGACGCATTGGGAGCCGTCAACATGGATGAAAAGGTTTTTTTTCAGGGTATTTCACTAAGAAATCTTGCTTAGATTGCCCGTATAAGTTAAATTTCCTCATCCCAATAAGGTTCAGATCATTTGCAGCGGAAATGCAACTAGCTTCCTAGAGCATTCCGGCGGTGAATTTTGCGCCTTAGTTTAAGTGGCTTGTGCTGAAAAGAGGGTGTTGTGGCATCTTTAAGATGGGGGGTAACATCATGGTTGAGTCTGAGCATGATGCAGAAACAGGCGAGAATACCATCGTATTGAGGCCCAACGGCTCGCTGAGCCGAAAGCAGGCATGGGCATTGCTGGCATTTTGTGGCTTGCTGATGGGAATGATCGGTTTTTTTTCATTTCTGGTAGGGGCTTGGCTGGTATTGCCATTTTCGGGCCTAGAGTGGTTGCTATTAGCTTACTGCTTGCATTTGAGCCTTAGGCAAAGCCAGTTACGTGAAGTCATCACGATAACCGATGCGGTGGTCCGAATTGAAAAGGGACGCGACCGTCCAGAGCAAACCTATAAGTTTCAGCGAGCTTGGGTTATGATCGATTGGATGCAGTCTCCCATTCGTGGACGACCTAGCCGATTGGCTTTGAAATTGCATGGAAAAGAAGTAGAAATTGGCCGCTTTCTGGTGGAGTCCGAGCGGCAGGCTTTGGCTAGGGAGCTAAAAGTCCTATTGCATTGAGGACCATTGGATAATTAAAAGATTTTTTTAAAGTACTTGAAGAGAGGGCTCCGTGAAGAAAACATTACAACTGCTGACCAGTTTATGGTCGGTGATTTGGGGGGTGGCCTATGCCGAAACAGGTAGCGGCACGGGTGTGGGTTGGGGTGCGCTGAACTTACCGGCAGGTGCCACTCCACTCAGCCATGATATTCATGATTTGCACATGACGATCCTATGGATCTGCGTTGCCATCGGTGTGATAGTTTATGGCATCCTGATCTATTCTTTGATTCATCACAGAAAATCCAAGGGTGTGGAACCTGCCAAGTTCCATGAAAACACTAAGTTGGAAATTCTTTGGACTATCATCCCGTTTGTGATTTTGATCGCAATGGCTATTCCCGCCACCAAGGTCATGATTAAAGTGTATGACACCAACGAATCCGAAATGACCATCAAAGTCACCGGCTATCAATGGAAGTGGCGTTATGAATACCTGACCGACGGTTTAGGCAAAGGCATTGATTTTTTCAGTTCGCTGGATGCCAAGAGCAACGAGGCTCGCCAACTCGGTTCCAAAATCGACCCAACTACCGTTGAGCATTATTTGCTGAACGTGGACAATCCCTTAGTCATCCCGGCCAACAAGAAAATTCGCATCTTGCTGACAGCAGCCGATGTGTTGCACGCTTGGTGGGTGCCTGAGTTCGGCTGGAAGAAGGACGCCATACCCGGTTTTGTCACCGATGGCTGGATTAAGGTCGAGCAACCTGGCATCTATCGTGGGCAATGCGCTGAATTGTGTGGAAGGGATCACGGGTTCATGCCGATTGTTGTAGTGGTGAAGCCGGAGGCAGAATACAAGGAATGGGTGGCTGAGCAATTGAGCAAAAAGGAAGCGAATAAAGTGGATTTGAGCAAGACTTTGACATTGGATGAGTTGAACACCAAAGGCAAAGAAGTCTATGCAGCCAACTGCGCGGCTTGTCACATGCCTGAAGGTGAAGGCATGGCAGGGACGTTCCCAGCGATCAAGGGTAGCAAAGTGGCTTTAGGACCCATCGCTGACCATGTCAAACTGGTGTTGCACGGCAAAGCGGCCATGCCAGCATTCAAAGACCAATTGAATGATTTGGAAACCGCAGCCGTGGTGACTTACCAACGAAACGGATTCGGCAACAACAAGGGCGATTCGGTTCAACCCGCCGACATCCAAGCGTACAAATAATCTTCGAGCATTTGAGGTAAATGACAATGTCAGTAGCAACTCATGACGATGCCCACGCCCATGATCATCACGATCATGGCCCCGCCAAGGGGTTTATGCGGTGGGTGACGACTACCAACCATAAAGATATCGGTACGCTTTACCTGATTACCGGTCTTATCATGTTCTTTGTCGGCGGCGCGATGGCGCTGGTGATCCGTGCAGAACTTTTCGAACCGGGCCTGCAATATGTAGACCCACATTTCTTCAACCAAATGACCACGCTACATGCGTTGATCATGGTATTCGGCGCGGTCATGCCGGCCTTTGCCGGTTTGGCGAACTGGATGATCCCGATGATGATCGGCGCTCCAGACATGGCTCTGCCTCGCATGAACAACTGGAGCTTCTGGTTACTCCCGTTCTCCTTTGTGATGCTGGCCAGCACATTGTTCATGGACGGCGGTGCGGCGGCGGCAGGTTGGACGCTTTACCCGCCATTAGTGTTGCAAACCGGCAATGCGCTGCCATTCACCGTGTTCACGGTGCATATGTTGGGGATGTCCTCCATCATGGCCGCGATTAACATCATCGTCACCGTGTTCAATATGCGCGCTCCTGGCATGACCATGATGAAGCTGCCGCTGTTTGTATGGACATGGGTGATTACGGCATTCTTGCTGATCGCAGTCATGCCCGTGTTCGCCGGTGCTGTGACTATGCTGTTGACCGACAAGTTTTTCGGCACTAGCTTCTTCAATGCGGCAGGTGGCGGTGACCCAGTGCTTTATCAGCATTTGTTCTGGTTCTTTGGGCATCCGGAAGTTTACATCCTGATTCTGCCATCCTTCGGAATCATTTCGTCGATTATCCCGACCTTTTCACGCAAGCCCTTGTTTGGTTATGCTTCCATGGTGTACGCGACAAGCGCCATTGGCTTCCTGTCCTTCATCGTGTGGGCACATCATCAATACACCGTGGGTATGCCAATCGCCGGTGAACTTTATTTCACTTATGCCACGATGCTCATCGCGGTTCCTACGGGGGTGAAAGTGTTCAACTGGCTGGCAACGATGTGGAAGGGGGCGATGACGTTTGAAACCCCGATGTTGTTCGCGATTGCCTTTGTGGTGTTGTTCACCATGGGTGGCTTCACTGGCTTGATGATGTCCATTTCGCCGGCTGACTTGCAATATCATGACACGTATTTCATCGTGGCCCATTTCCATTATGTGCTAGTGCCGGGTGCGGTATTTGCACTGTTTGCCGCTGCCTACTATTGGCTGCCCAAGTGGACAGGCCACATGTATGATGAGCGTCTAGGCCAATTGCATTTCTGGCTGACGACGATTTCTGTGAACATCTGTTTCTTCCCACAGCATTTTGTGGGCTTGGCTGGAATGCCGCGTCGCATCCCCGACTATGCCGTGCAGTTTGCCGAATTCAATGCGATGTCCAGTGTTGGCGCGTTTGTGTTTGGTTTTTCCCAGTTGATTTTCGCCTATGTGATCTACAAAGCCATCCAAGGCGGCGAAAAGGCAACGAGCGAAGTGTGGGAAGGTGCAGAAGCGCATGGTTTGGAATGGCATTTGTCATCCCCGCCCCCGTACCATAGCTGGACGGAAGCGCCTCCAAAAGAAATCATTTCAGATTTACACTGAAATCCTAAGCCAATCCAGTCCTGACAGGTGTTGGGGCTGGATTGACCGGCAAGGAACAATGGATACGCGAAAAAAGAACATCATACTAGCCGCGATCATAGCCCTAGTCGCTATATCGCTTTACGTTTTCTCGATTATGAAAGTGGTACTTTCAAAATAGGCAATATTTGTAGTGGACAATAAAGAGTTGCAAAAGGCCAATGCCCGGTTGGTTTGGCGAATTGTAGCAATCGCTGTTTTGATGTTTGGTTTAGGCTTTGCAATCGCCCCCTATTACGATGCAGTTTGTAGCTATTTTGGCATAAGCGGCAGGGTGAATGAGGCGAGTTCGGAGCAAACCATGCAGGTGGATGCCTCCAGGGAAATCTCTGTTGAATTTGTCTCGGTGGTCAACGGGCAAATGCCATTGAAGTTTCGGGCTGAAACCAGCAAGCTTAAAGTCAACCCAGGGCAATATTACACGGTCAATTATTATGCTGAAAACACGTCCGACAAAAAGTTAGTCGGTCGTGCAGTGCCGAGTATATCCCCTGCTTGGTTGTCTGCTTTTTTGAAGAAGGCAGAATGCTTTTGCTTTTCAGAACAGGAATTCGAGCCACACAAAGAACGCAAAATGCCTGTTCGTTTCGTCATCGACCCTGCGGTTCAGGCGGATGCGAAAGAAATGACACTATCGTACACATTTTTTGACATAACCGAGAAATCACAAACCATTAAGAATTAACTGGGGAATCTCATGGCAAGCACTTCCAATGAAGCATATTACGTACCGCACAAGGCCAAATGGCCGATTTATGGCTCGATTGGGCTGTTTATCCTGCTGGCGGGTTTTGCAAACTTTTTAAATGGGGCCAGTTACGGCTCAACCATGATGATTTTCGGCGGATTAATCATGGTGGCGATGTTGTTCGGTTGGTTTGCAACCGTCATCGCCGAAAGTGAAAATGGAATATACAATGACCAAGTGGACAAGTCGTTCCGTTGGGGTATGGCTTGGTTCATTTTTTCCGAAGTGATGTTCTTCGCCGCGTTTTTTGGCTCACTTTACTATACGAGAGTGTTGTCAGAATCTTGGTTGGCGGG
>CAIYXP010000093.1 GCA_903930145.1 uncultured Methylococcaceae bacterium | reverse complement strand
GGAGGATCTTCGTCGCATGAACGGGCAACAGGCACTGATAGGCGAGTACTCCGTCTACCACAACCGTATTTTGGGGACGTTTCCAGGTTATCTATGTTTGATAAAAGCTCATGTGACCGCGCTCGCCAATTGCCAGAACATACTTGATTTGGGATGTGGACCCGGAATACTCTCCGAGGAACTACTGAAAAATGGCAAGCGCGTCACCGCCATCGACCAAAACGATGCCATGATTGATTTGGTCAGAGAACGATGCAAGCAATATGGTTCCTTTTCATCAGCCAAGGCAAATCTGGAAACCTTGCACAAACCCGACCCGCGATACTCTTTCGAAAAGGTGGGGATCAGGATGAGCTACGACGCAGCGGCCTTACACAATGTCTATTACTGGTTGCAGGACCCCCCTGCATTCCTACGACGGTTGGCGGACGAGGACTTGATTAAAATGAACGGATTGCTGACGATCTCTCTGCTTGCAGGAAAAAATGATGCGGACAAACTGTTGGAAGCGATCCAAGTTTTTAGGCAGAATCATGAAGAAGAGCATGGTGAAGACTTTATTCTCTGGAACGAAAGTGATTTCGAGAGCTTTTCCTCTGGAATCGATAGGCTCGTAGCGCAGGATGGTAACGTGCAGATGATCGGCAGATACGGGGAAGAAGACGTGGCCGGTCATCTGGTGAGTGCGGGCTATGCAATTATTGAAAAATCCAGGCCCGTTTATACCGTGCAAGGGCTTGATTTTTGCCCCTTTGCTTTTTTCGTCGCGAAACGCATTCGGTGAGTCTGCGTTTTGGATAGACGATCAGACTGAAGTGGAGATCAGCAAAGACTGGCCTCCATAATGGCCCTGTGAAACATGATTGAGTTTGCCGAACCCTGATTGTTTCAGAACATCCATCAATGATGCTTGCGAAAAACGTGTCAACATGGGGGATAGTTGCTTAAAGTTGAATGATTTCAGTGCATTAAATTCAGTTTCCAAGCTTTCGAATTCGTTTTGCGCCAACAGATCGGACTGGAAACTTCTAAACAGGTTGTCGAGATCGGTTTTGTCGTAAGGATTGGATAACCTCAACTCTCCTCCCGTTCGCAATACACTGGCAATCTGTCGCAACATCGCCGCAGGGTCCGCAATCAAGAACAACACATTCACCAAAAATACATAATCGGCCTTGAACCCCCAATCAGACAAGACTGCCATTGCTTCGCTGATATCTCCAAGCATAAAACAGGCTTTGCCTGATGTAGGCTTATCAGCCAAAGACTTGGACAGCTTTTCTTTGAAGCTCATCGCCATGGATTCGTCGTTGTCGATGGCAATCAAGGTGGTGTTTGGATAGGCAGCAAGAATCTCGCGGCTGAGATTCCCTGTCCCACAGCCAAGATCGAATACCACACGGCCATCGCACATCGCCGACAGGGGGCCGGATTTCCCTAGCAGATCCCATAGCATAGTCCTGTAAGTGGCTGTTCTGCAAAGAACGATATCATAAACCCTGGCGTAATCCGACCACTTTGGCTGCGCTTTAATGCCATTAGGTTCGGTGGTTACACCGTTAATGTCTTGCTGGGCAGCAGCAGGGTAGGGGGGGGAAGGAGGCAAGTCTTGGGTAGGGGACACTATTAAATTCCTTCATTTTGTTAAATTATTTTGCCATTTGGCAAAACTGCCAACGACAAGGCTGGTCAATGTGCGACTATCAATACTAATCGCCCCCGCCACAACCACCGCCATCGCCTCCGCCCCCGCCACAATCGCCCCCACTATCCCCGCATGAACTAGACGAACCTGAGTCACAACCCGATAGGTCATTTCCAGAGTTTGAACTGAAATCTGAAGTATTATAAATGCCAGGATAACCCGTGTCATTCGATGATCGAATGTTATGCAAGCGAATAACAATAATGACAGCCGCTACAATTAAAACGACAGCCACAATTAAAATTAATATTAAAATCTCCATAATTTTCTCCAGCGGTTAAGTTAACCAGCTTTACACGAAGCTAGGGTTTCTATTTCGGGTTGACATTCCCTTCGCTTTTGGCTTGTTTAAGCAGCCGTTGATATTGAGAAGTATCGAACCAATCATTCTTCGGCAAAGCGTCAAGGTCGGCAGGATCAAACGGTTGCCAACCTACAAGCGTTGAAGGGTTGGCGATCATCGTGGAAACTTTTCCTTTTGGCGATAACAACAGGCTCAATAGAGGGTTGGTCCAGCCCCAAGTCATCTTTTCAAACCGATCATGCTGTTTCTGCGGCAAACTCAACACCACTGCTTCATAACTCACAAGCCCTTGATGGCCTGATAGCACATCACGATAACTTGCTAGATAATCTGTCCAAAAGCTAGTCGCCACGACATGCCAGCCCAAGACTCCAACGGCCAGAAATAGCAGGATAATTTCGTTTGTTGTCGTGGCCCACACGTTTTGCAGCCGTGGCCGCCGCAATGATGCCAATGCCAGTAATGCAAGCAGCGCTGACACCGAAGCTGGATGATTTCGTGCCGCAAATTGCATCCACGGATGAAAAAAACGGTTAGAGTGAAGCGTCTCTGTGATTGCCAGCAGACAGACTAACCCGAAGGCCACCGTGACTAACAAGGAACAAACCTTAACCCATGTGCTTTCCCGACCAATAAGCTGCATCAGCCAGATTACCAATAATGATAGTATGGCAAGTATCCCCAAAGCGACAGGAACGTTTATGTCCTCGTAATAGATCAGCCAATTCAGTCCTATGAAGTCATCGATGAAATATCCTCGATTACCGGTGTCTCTTGGGATAAGCACAAAGCCAATTTGAATAGCGACAACAACAAAGAACCATAGTGCTAACAGCCATAAAATGTTGCGTTGCCACTTCGATTCAACCATGGAGGCTCGCCAAACCGCAGCCAGTGCGAGAATAGGGGCGAGAAAAATCATAACCTCATGGGAATATGCCAACGGAAGTGCCAATAAAGTCACTAAGGCTAGGGATGAGCCTGTCTCCGTCCGAAACAAGATCGAATAAAACACCAGCCAGAAATAAGCGGTTGCGACGGGCCCTTCCACGATGGAAGGGAATGCCGCACCCATCGAACCAGCCAAGTAATGCAGCAACGGGAAAAAAAACCAATTTTTACGATCCTTCGGAAGAACGAGATAACAGGTTGTGACCAAGGCCAGCGGCAAAAGCTGCAAGCTGACGCAATGAATGACAGAAAGTTTAGCAGCGTCGTGGATACCACTCGCCATACCCATGACAGTAGGCCATTGTTGAAGAATTTGCACCGACAGCCGTGAGGGTTCAATTAACTTAAACCCCCCATTTTCAATCATATAAAACAGATAACCCACTCCATCCGCATAAAGCCCGCGCAATTCTACCGCTGCGGCTAGGTTAACGACCAATGCGGCGAGGAGAATAATCCAGGCAACTTTGGCAAAAGGGATGGAAGGGTTTCTCATTGGCAGGATTTGTTGTGTGAAGTTAAAGGTACATAAGTAACTTTATAGCCTTCATTCTAAGACTTTTCACTATTTAAGCAGCTCTTTCGAGGCGGTTGCGATCAAGAGCAATGATGCAATGAAGAAAAAGACTAATAAGATATTAGTCAGAAACATCGCATGTGTGGTTTATTCTGGCCTATCTCCACTCTCCGCCATCTTCTCCACCGAACCCTCCACCCAGGCTTTCAATCCACTTTGCAAAGAGCTTAACTTTAACAGAGCCTCTTCGGCAGAGGATTTCATTTTTTCTTGCAGATACGTGTAATGCTGAGTTTGCACGGCAAGGATTTCCTCGGGTGTGCCGGCGCTTTTCATGGCTCTAAGCGTACTGACATAACCAGAGGCGCATTGGCTGAAGGCATTGACTTGCATCTCGGTCAAGGCAGTTGCCATGGAACCGACTAGATCGCTGAATTGTTCAAGGTTGGAAGCAACGGCTTCCAATTCTTTCGGGTTTTTGGCATTTCGCAGGATGGCATTGATTGCAGTGGTGTTTTGATGGGCAATGGCTTGGGTGGCATCCAGTGTTGTTTTGGCAAGTTTGCCCCAAGTCGCCATATCCCATTGTCCTGTCAATAAGCTGTTAAAGGCGGTTTGGTTGGATTCGCTGATCGTCTTCAATAGCTCTGCGGATGAGTGATTGAGGGTTTCCAATAATTCAAGATAATTTTGTTGCATCAGGTTTCTCTGGTTGGTGGATAGTCTGGAATGTAGGGGTGGGAAATGCCTGCTAAATTCTACATCATTATTTACAGATGTTACGCAGCGCCCTAGGATTGGAGCGTCAAAGCAAGCTTTGACGCTCCCGTATTGTTTAAGAGCGCGACTGCCCCAAGCGTTTTAGCATTTTGTCGATGGCCTTTATTTGAGGGGCATCTTTGCTAAAAAAATTGGGGTGTGCGGGGTCTGGGCTGGAATATCCCCAAAAATCCCAGCAACCTCTTGGATTCAAAGGCACGGATTTGGATGGTTTGATTTGAGGATATAACACAATGATATTATTGCTATCGGCCATTTCGTTATAACCTGTGGTTTTGTAATAGCGGTCGCCAATGACAGCCACGCCTTGCTGACAGCCATGCAAGGCAACATGAACTTTGCAGCGATTGGTTTCACAACTGGCCGGTACATAGGCAAATGCCTCGTCATCCATGCTGGTGCGGTCCGAGTCAATGAATTCGCGTTGATTGAAGGCGACAAACTTGCCACTGAGTTTGTCCGTCGGCGGATTGAGGTTGCCGTAGATTTGATTGAGAATGTCATGTGCTTGATACATGTCGCAATCATTGATGAAGGGTGGAGCGGTGATTTCGCAGGCGACATCGTTGGCATTATTGGTGATTAATGCATGTCCGCTACCCTTGGTTTTCACATATTTGATATTCTCTGCCGGTACACCCGCCAACTCCAAAAACCGCAGCGTCTGATCCACTACTTTGGTGGTCACGGTGTTGTCTTTGGTTCCGCTAAAAATATAGACCTTATGTTTTTTCAAGCCTGACAGGTCGTCAATTTTGCCTTCTTTGGCAAATTGCTTGGCAATGTCAACCAGTTTTGCCGCATCTGGCCCCGGCCCAATCGGTCTCATGCAAGTGGTCGTCGCATTCATGATGTAGGTATTGGACGAGTAAGCGCCTGAGCAATAAAATGGCCCTCCAGCCACGATTCCCGCGCCGACGAGAGAGTTTGAAAAGGCCACCTCAAATTGCGCAGCCATAAAACCGCCGGAGGACAAACCCGAAATCGAGGTTTGGGATAAATCGGCATTTAGCGCGGGTAGGGCAGGGGGGGCGGAAAACGCTGATTCTGAAAGCAGCGCTAGAACAGCCATCGTGAAGAGTCCACGAAGGGTGACTGAAAATAAAATAGGCATGACAAACCTGTTTGCGTTGGAATAATGGCTCATTGTTAGTATGAAGCATAGAGCATACGCGGCTATTTAGTCAAAATCTTTGACACATGATCAAGCGCTCGCTTGACATTAGAGAACAATGGCAGGAAACTTAACACTGTTAAATTTCAAATAGGCGTTTTATGGGCATCAATGAGCGGCGTGAACGTGAGCGCAAGGCGGTCAGAAAGAAAATCCTAGAGGCGGCCCGCGAATTGTTTGTGGCGGAGGGTTATGACGCAGTGACTATGCGGCGCATAGCCGAGGCCATTGAATATTCTCCTACTGCCATCTACTTTCATTTTAAAGACAAGGAAACCCTGATTCGGGAACTGTGCAAGGAAGACTCTTCATCACTTGCCAAAGCATTCAATGCCATTGCCAAGGAGCCAGACGCCCTCGAGCGCCTAAGAAAAATTGGCAGGGCTTATGTCGAGTTTGGTGTAAGCCATCCCAATAGCTATCGTTTGATGTTTATGACCCAAAGCAAAATAAAAGAAGACGACTATGCCGAAATGGGACACGGCAAACAAGAAGAAGATGGTTACGCGTTTCTAGTGGCCACTGTCATTGAAGCCATTGACAAAGGCTTGCTTCGGAAGGTACTGGTAGACCCCCATTTAGTTGCCCAAGCAATATGGTCGGCTGGGCATGGGGTCGTTGCATTGCATCTAGCGAAACGGGACGACCCTTGGGTGGAATGGCGGTCATTGACCGAGACGGCTGAGTTGATTATGCATACAATGATCAACGGATTAAAAAGAGAGGGCATCGCCCATGATTAAGTGGATTTTAACTTTTTTATGTAAGTTTGCTTTTACTGCCATCGGATTGTCTTTGGTGGCCTGTACGGAACCTAAATCGGTTCAGGAACCGATACGTCCAGTGCGGGTGACGACGGTCTACTTTGAAAATGCGGTCAATACTTCCAATTATTCGGGGGAAGTCAAGGTTCGCCACGAGCTTTCCTTGTCTTTCCAAGTGCCGGGGAAAATTGCCAAACGCTTAGTGGATGTCGGTGCAAAAGTAAAACCCGGTCAATTGCTTGCCACCTTGGACCCACCCGATTACCTTGACAATGAAGCCAGCGCCGTCGCTCAGTTGAATGCCGCGCAGGCGGAACTTAGCCAAGCGAGGAAGGACTTGCTTCATGCCAGCAATCTATACGAAAAGGAATTGACCAGCCTAGCCAGTGTTGAACGCAGACAAGACGCCTTACGTGCAGCCCAGGCACACGCTGAACAGGCGCAAGCCGCTTTGGCCCTAAGCGCTAGAAAAACCGCTTATGCCAAACTGATTGCGGAGAATGCCGGCGTGATTGCGGGCGTGGAGGCGGAAATCGGACAATATGTCGGGGCAGGTCAAACCATTTTCCGTTTGGCGAAAACCGATGAAAAAGAGGTCGTGATCAATGTCCCTGAAAACCATTTGGACGAAATCAAAACCGCAAGCGAAATCAAGGTCAGCCTATGGGCTAGGCCCGGTCTGTTTTATGGGGCCAAACTGAGGGAAATATCACCCGGAGTCGATGCCACGATACGCACCTTCACCGTTAAGGTTTCGATACTGGAACCAGGCGATGAGGTGCACATGGGCATGACGGCGACTGTGTATGTGCGCCGCAGGGAATCTCATTCCGCTGCATTGGTTCCATTGACGGCGGTTTCCCAGCAAGGCCAACAAACCGTGGTTTGGCTGTATGACGCTTCCACACAAACAGTGCGTCCGCAAGCTGTCACCCTAGATGGCTACGACGATGTGAACGCCAAGATTCTCACCGGGGTGAAAACGGGTGATCGCGTGGTCACTGCGGGTGTGCATAAATTATTGGCAGGGGAGAAAGTGCGTTTACTGGAAGGGGGTAAACCGTGAAAGACTTGAATCTTTCCGCATGGGCCTTGCGACATCAATCCTTTGTCGCTTATCTGATTGCGGTTTTCACGGTGGGTGGCGTTTTTGCCTACTTAACCTTGGGACGTGCGGAAGATCCCGATTTCACCATCAAAGTCATGATTGTCAGTGCCGAGTGGCCGGGGGCGACGGCCCGTGAAATGGAACAGCAAGTGACTGACCGAATCGAAAAAAAACTCCAAGAAATCCCATGGCTGGATTATGTGCAGAGTTATTCCAAACCCGGTCAAAGCCTCATTTTTGTCAACTTAAAAGAACATGCGCCCAATGATCAAGTGCCGGACGCATGGTATCAGGTGCGCAAGAAGATCGGTGACATAAGGGGTGATCTTCCTGATGGCATCAAAGGCCCATTTTTCAATGATGAATTCGGTGACACTTACGGTACTATTCTTGCGTTTACTGGCGACGGTTTTACCCCTGCCGAGTTGAAGGATGTTGTCGATGATGTGCGGCAGGAATTGCTGCGAATTCCCAATGTTGCCAAAGTCGATTTGATCGGTGTTCAGCCAGAGAAAATTTTCATCGAAATTTCCCATCGCAAACTGGCGAATTTGGGTATTGACCCGCTGATTATCGTGCGGACGCTTGAACAACAAAACAGCATGAACCCGGCAGGGGTCATCAACACTGCCAGCGACAAAATTTTTATGCGCGTCAGCGGCGACCTTAAGTCAGTGGAAGCCGTGCGCGAGATAGGCATTGCCGCCAATGGCCGGCAATTCCGCTTAGGGGATATTGCACAGATTTACCGTGGTTATGCCGATCCACCCACACCCAAATTCCGCTTCATGCAAGAAGATGCGATTGGGCTGTCGATTTCGATGACCAAGGGTGGCGATATTTTAAAGTTAGGCGAGGCATTGAACTCCGAAATCGCCAGGCTCAGTGCGAACTTGCCAATTGGCATTAGCATCCATGCCGTGTCCGACCAACCCAAGGTGGTGCGGGATTCGGTAGACGAGTTCATGAAAACCTTGGCCGAGGCCGTCGCCATCGTATTGGCTGTCAGCTTTTTATCATTAGGCTTGCGCACGGGTTTGGTGGTGGCCTTATCCATTCCCTTGGTGTTGGCGATCACTTTTTTGATGATGCTGATTGTCGGCATCGATTTGCAGCGTATCTCCTTGGGGGCACTCATCATTGCCCTAGGCTTGTTGGTCGATGATGCCATCATTTCGGTGGAAATGATGATCGTCAAAATGGAGCAAGGCTTTGACCGCTTTGCCGCCGCCACTTTTGCCTATACATCCACAGCTTTTCCGATGCTAACCGGAACATTGGTCACCGCCGCTGCTTTCATGCCGGTGGGTTTTGCCAAGTCATCCGCCGGTGAGTATTGTTTCAGCATTTTTGCCGTGGTGGGGATTGCCCTGTTGGCTTCTTGGTTTGTTGCCGTCATCTTTACCCCTTATCTGGGTTTTAAGCTTTTGCCCGACATTCAACAAAATGAAAGACATACTGAGGGCGAAGTTTATCAGCGAGGTTTTTACCCCACGTTCAGGGCGTTTGTGCAAGGCTGCCTGAGGTATCGTTGGTGGGTGGTCATAGCGACCTTGTTGCTGTTTGTGTTCTCACTTTTCATGTTTCAGTTTGTGCAACAGCAATTTTTCCCTTTCTCCAACCGACCGGAATTGGTGATAGACCTCTGGCTACCGCAAGGGGCTTCGATCTTGGCTGCGGAACGGGAGGCCAAGAAAGCCGAGGAATTGCTCAAGGG
>CAIYXP010000092.1 GCA_903930145.1 uncultured Methylococcaceae bacterium | reverse complement strand
TATCGCTAAGCTTGGAGCGCACCGTAGCCCACCATTGCCTATCCGCCGCCGGTTTGGTGGGCTACGGCGCACGCAACGCGCCGAGTGTAATTAAAGTTCTCGATGTGTGCGCCTAGCCCACCCTACGGTAGGGCTTGGCGTTCCATGCAGCAATTGAGTTAAGCGTTTGGATTGTCACGCTCTTGGAGTGCAAGGCTTGCCTTGGTTTTGGAGTGCAAGGCTTGCCTTGGTTTTGGAGTGCAAGGCTTGCCTTGGTTTTGGAGTGCAAGGCTTGCCTTGATTTTGGAGTCCAAGGCTTGCCTTGATTTTGGAGTGCAAGGCTTGCCTTGCTGGTATTTACCAACTTTGGGAACCATCGCAAGGCAAGCCTTGGACTCCACTCGTTTTTTTCCACGTTCTGCAAGGCAAGCCTTGCACTCCAAGAATAGGTAGGCAAGGCAAGCCTTGCACTCCACCCGTGTCTTTTGATGCTTTGTACGAGCCGAAACTAGGTTTTTGCAAGAACTCCAAGAGGTTCTCCATGAACTCCAGAACGTTCCTGAACGAGTGCAGAACGTCCTTCAGCAGTTGCAGCTTGCAAATATCAGCAAAATAACGTGCTGGAACACTTGCAGGACGTTCTGGAATGCCTCCAGGATATTCTGCAAGCCTGCCATTTCATTTTTTATTTGTTTAAAAATGCGCTGGGGTTCTCGGAAAAAGTTTTGGAGCGCTATAATAATGTTTTGGAGGCGTTGCGAAATCCATTGGAACGCTTCAAAACCTTGGCTGAGGCGTTGAAAAACGCGGTGGAATGCTTCGGCCAAATCTTGAGCTGTTAGCATGAACCCGCCGCAAATGACACTCAACCCTGAAGGAGACACAAAATGTCCAAAACCGACTTTTTACCCGCTGCCGACGCTGAATTACTCGCCTGGCATGACAATTTCATGGCCTCCGCCCTGTCCAGCCCAGCCGATGCTTACCTGACCGACGAAGACAAGGCGCTGATCGTGTCCGACAATGCCGAACTTCACGCCAAGTATGCCAATGCCAACCACGCTGCCGCCGCGCACAAACAGGCGACATCGGAAAAGAAGGACGCTCACGAGCGCGTCGTTGGCAATTCCCGCGCCATTGCCCGCCGGGTCAAGGCCCATGCTGGCTACCAAACCGGAATAGGCTCCTTACTGGGCATTGAAGGGCCGGATGTCAACGTCGATCTGACCCATGCCAAACCGACCCTCACCTGTGTGGATCAAACCGCCGGTGTCGTCGAAATCAGCTTTAATAAGATGAAGAGCGATGGCATTTGCCTATATTGCCAACGCGAGGGCGATACGGATTGGATTGTGCTAGGCCATCCCACTACCTCACCATTCATCGACAACCGACCCTTATTGCAAGCCGGCAAGCCGGAATTGCGCCGCTATACCGCCATTTATATGTTGAAAAACCAAGAAATCGGCCTGTATAGCGACGAGGTGGTGGTGACGTGCAGCCCTTAGCCAGAAGCGCATCCTCTGATGTTGAAACCAAACCCCATCATCTTGGCAAAATTCCGATCTGCCCTGAGTGACTTATATGGCGACCGGATAGAACGTGTCATATTGTTTGGCTCTCAAGCAAGAGGCGATGCTGGCCCTGATTCCGATTATGACGTGGCGGTTTTTTTAAAAGACCTAAACGACCGATGGGCGGAATTGGATAAATTGGCTACACTCCGGGTTTATTTTTTGGATGAAACCGGCATTTTCTTTGATGCCAAGCCTTATCCGGCGGGTGCGTACCAAGAGCGCACCCCGCTGATGCATGAAATCCGCCGGGAAGGCGTTAGTTTATGACACCGGAAGCGGGTTTTTTTTGCGCAATCCCGTAGGGTGGGCTAGGTGCGCATTTCAAAAGACTTTCCGTTTACCGCTAAGCTTGGAGCGCACCGTAGCCCACCAGAGGGGCGGCGGGGCTGCAATGGTGGGCTACGGTGCGCGTCATGATCGGAGTTGCGGCTAGTCTCTTACCATGCGCACCTAGCCCACCCTACGGTTTTTGCCAAAATGAAATGGCTGAGGTTATACCGACTCGGTTTTAAAAACCGAGTCGGTATGGACTAAATTCGGCGGGGTCGACGAACACAGCGAAAGCCGTTGCCCCAGTCCTCGAACCCGGGCCAGTTCCAATTCCTGTTCACCGAGCGCAAGTATTCGGGTCTACTGTAAAAGGCACCACCCCGCAGCACACGAGAAGAGCCATCCGCAAGCCCTAAAGGGTCTGCTTGTTCGAGTTCCGTATAACTTCCGTACCAGTCCCAACACCATTCCCAGACATTGCCATGCATATCATACAAGCCCCAAGCATTGGGCTTACGGATGGCAACCGGATGAGGCTTGTCGTCTGCATTATTGTCAAACCAGGCATAATCAGGTAATTCGGCTTCTTGATCGCCAAAACACCAACGAGTGGTGGAACCGGCCCTACAGGCATATTCCCATTCGGCCTCGGTTGGTAGTTGGTAGCCGTCGGTTTGGTCAATCAGTGTCACCCTTTCACCGTCAATTTGATAACACGGTGTCAAACCGTCAACAACCGACCAGCGGTTACAAAAGTTTACGGCATCATACCAACTGACGTTGTTCATTGGCCTGTCGTCGGCTTCCCCTTCCGCCCAACCGGGATCTTTGCCGATGATTTGTTGGTAAAGTTTGCGGGTGACGGGAATCTTCATCATTTGGAACGGGGAGAGTTGCACCGTATGCATGGGTTTTTCATCGTCAAAGTCATTGCTGCCCATGCTGAAACTGCCGCCGGGGATGGAAGCCCAGAGCAGGTCTTCCGGTTTGGGAGGTTCGACGGGAACGGGCTTGGGTTCGGTTTTGGGTTTTATGACCGGCACGGGGATGGCAATCGGCTCCCCGCTCCAAGCCGTGTAAGCCGCCAAGCCTGCCAGACTTAAGAATATACTAGGGCCAAAGCTAGGCCATCCTGCCAGTAACGCAAATCCTGCCAAGCCACCCAAGCACAGACCTAAGGCAATAGCCCATGCCTTGGGCATTCGGTCCAGATGATGTAATACGCTAAGCTTGGGTATAGGCATTTAAAGGATTTTACACTGGTCAAAACAATCGTTTGTAGTCCCGGCTTCAGCCGGTTCTTTTTGGTTCGGTGCCGCCTAAAGGCGGGACTACAAACACTGACTTAGCCGCCTAAAGGCGGGGCTACGAACGCTAACTTAGCCGCCTAAAGGCGGGACTACGAACGCTCGCTTAGCCGCCTAAAGGCGGTACTACGAACGCTGACTTAGCCGCCTAAAGGCGGAACTACGAACGCTCCCTTCTCAACTGCGGCTCCACCGCCTCTGCCATGGCGGTTTCGTCCAAACCCCCGCCTAGGAACGCATTCACCCTAGCCGCTGCATCTTCGGGGTTGGCAAGCGTCCGGTGGTAATCGACATTCAACACTTGAACCTGTTCCGGGTAAGCGGCTAGAACTTGGCGAATTTGCTCCAATTGTTTTAAATAAGTCGCGGCAAGCTGCCGTTGGCTTTGCTTGGAGCCTTGCTTGCCCGAACGTTGCAACATGGCTTGCTGGGAAGCTAGGATTTCACCCAAGGGCCGGGCCATGAACAGAATACGATAGGGTACGCCCGGTGGCAAGCTAGGCAGCAATTGGGCGATGACTTTCACCGCCTTGCCCCCGGCCTCGTGCAACCAAGCTCTTTCCGGGTCTTGAGGCAAACGCTTGACGGCTTCCAGTTCAAAATAGCCGCGTTGATTGCTCTCGTCTGCCGCCCTTTCGCCGTCGGTCAGAATGGGCAAGCCGCCAGCCTCTAACATCTGCATCAACATCGACGTGCCGGAACGCGGCAAGCCGGAGACAATCATCACGGTTTCCGGGCTAGGTGGCGGCAAGCTTTCCGATCCGGCCAGATCATACAAGCCCGTGCCGCGTAGCAAATCCACGTCTAGCTTTACATCGGCATCTTCCGGCAAGCCACCCCCGGCTTTGAACGCGGCGATGCGCTGCTCGGCGGCATCGGCAAGGCTGCGATGCTCATTGGCCTTGTCCACACATTCGCGACGGCGATAAATGTCTGCCAAACAACGATGCGCCGCCGGGAACACCGGGTTTTGCGCCAAGGCCACTTGCAGGCTTTCTATTGCCTCATCCTGACGCCCTAGCCGCCGTCTTGCCAAGGCGCAGTAAAAATGGGCGATGGGGTTGTGGTAGATCAGGCCGACGGAAGCCAAGGCCGCATCCAATGCCTTTTTCGGTTTCTTCAAGCCTAAGTACACGCGGCATAAACCCAATTGGGCATGGGCGTTGATCGGGTCAATGGCTAAAATTTCCTCCAGTTGGGCTTGCGCCTCCTGCCAACGTTCCAAGGCCAACAGGGATTCCGCCATTTGCTGGAATAGGGCAGGGCGGTTGTGAATTTGCACGTCTTTGGCCTTGGCGAATTCTTCCAAGGCTTGCTCATGTTCGCCCAAAGCTGCCGCCACCCGCCCGGAAAGATAGGCAAAGGTGTGCGTGTTCACCCCGGCTTTTTGGTGCAATTGCCGGATTTTGTGCTGTTCGTCCTCGCTATAGTCTTCCGGCTGCTTGTCTTTCAATGCTTCGGTGAGCTGCTGCAATTCCTCGGTGGCGACGGCGGCATAGCGTTGTTTTTCCCGAATCAAACGTTGCAGGCTTGCTTGCGCGTCCTCGGCCTTGCCCAAACCGAGTTGACAATCCAGCAACTTGACCCCAAAGCGGCTCTCATCCGGCTCGGCATCCCACAACTCGGCAAACATTGCAGCGGCTTCCGGTAGGCGTTTGGAATCGTACAAATCCCGCGCCAGATTGTGGCGCAATTCCTTGATGGTGTTGGCGACGGCTTTTTCCAGATTCTCCTCCGGTTTGTCGATGTAACCCAATTCCACCAATTGCTTCAACGCCTCGGCTTGATCGACCGGATCGACTTGCATTCCCGGCGGATGCCGTCCGTCTTCCCCCGGCACAGCTTCCCAACTGTCTAGGTATTCCGCAACTGGCGGTTCGGCAAACGCATTCAACAAGGGCTTGCCGTCCATGTCGCGGGCTTGCGGCAAGCCATACAAGGCCAAGATGGTCGGCGTGACATCCAGCAAGCTGGCCCCGAAAACTAGTTGATCCTGTTTAATCCCTGGCCCTTTGATGGCGATGATGCCGAAATCCCGATGCTCGTCGGCAGGGCCGGCCGCCTCGTTAGGCAGTTCACGCGGGCGCAAATGGTCGGGGTGAAAGCCGTGGTCGGAGACGATGATAATGGTGGTGTCGTCACCCGCCAGTTGCCGGTAAACTCCCAACATCAAATCATGATATTGGTAGCCAACGCTGACCACATCCTTATATAACTCATAGTCTTCTTCCTTGACCCATTCCAAGCGCGGCGGATGGTATTGCATGAAACCGTGGCAGAAATGGTCAATGCCGTCGAAATAGACCGCCATGAAATCCCAAGGCTCCAATTGCATCAGAGCGGTCGCGGCAGCATGGACGCTGGAAATTTCCGCCAGCACCTTGGCGACTGAACCCAGGCGTTTGTCCTTTTCTTGGTCGATTTCGGCGGCGCGGGGCACGAAGGGCAGCAGCATGTCCCCTTCCAACTCGCCGGGGTGGATGCGGAATTCTGCCAAAGGTTCAATGAGTCGCGGCGGATGCACCGCGCCGGGGCGCATGGGCCAAGTTTCGTCCACATTGCCGACGGGTTTTTGGTAAAAGTCCGACACCATCACGCCATTGATGGGTTCGGCGGGATGCGAAGGCCACCAACCGACGACGTTGGATTTCAGCCCGTGCTGGTTGAGGATGTTCCAAATCGCCTTGACCTTGCGGCCTAGGTTGGTGATGGGCCGCACCCCGCCAGATTGCGGGTCGGGTTCGGAAAAGCCGTGGATGCCGTGCTTGTGGGCGCGTTTGCCGGTGGCGATGGAAGTCCACAGCATCGGTGACAACACCGGGTACAGCGTGGACAGATTGCCCATCACGCCTTGATTGACGAGTTTTTGCAGATTGGGCATTTTGCCCTGATCCATCAGCGGGTTGATGATTTTCCAGTCGGCGGCGTCCCAGCCGATAAGTAAGACTTTGCGGGGCATGGTGGTTTTCTTAGGTAGGGTTAAACTATTGAAACATTAAAATATGGTAGGATGGCTTAGTTAACAATCAGAGAAATATCCATGGTCGAACTCAAAATCAGCAAGTTTGGTGACTCGTTAGGGGTGGTTCTGCCCAAAGAAGTAGTCACCCGCCTACAGGCCGCAGAAGGACAACCGTTGTTTCTGGTTGAAACGGCTGGTGACGGTTATTTATTGACAACGAATGATCCAAATTTTGAACTGAAAATGTCGAAAGCGGAAGATATATTCAGCCGTTATCACAACACCCTCGAAGTGCTTGCCAAGTAATGTCCCCATTATGGATTGAAGAGCGGGATGTGCTGGTTTTGCACAGGCGCTTAATCCAATTGCATGGTGGCGAGGAGGGCTTGCGGGATTACAACTTATTGGCATCCTGTTTGGCAAGGCCAAGTCAGCATCTCGCCTATGCCGATAGCATCGACATTATCGGACTGGCGAGCCTTTACACCGCTGGCATAGTCCAAAGCCACCCTTTTGTTGATGGCAACAAGCGCACAGGATTCGTGATTGGCATATTATTTCTCGAACTCAATGGTTTCATATTTTCCGCCAGCGAAGAGGAAGCGACTCAAGCCGTATTGTCATTGGCAAACGGCAAGTTTGACGAAGCTAGTTATCGCGCTTTTCTTCGTTCAAACACATCGCGTGGAGTTTGATTATCCCTGATGCAAAGGACAAGATACGATACCGATTTACCGGTTCACTGTGTAAAATGTGAACGATGAACAGCGCGGATTTGATTCGGGACATCAAGGCAGCCGGCTGGGTGCTAAACCGCATCAACGGCTCACATCATATTTTCACCCACCCGCAACGAGGCGGTATCGTGGTCGTGCCGCATCCAAAGAAGGACTTGCCGCCCGGAACCGTTCGCTCCATTCGTAAACAAGCTGGTATTTAGGTGTCCAATTATGCGTTATCCCATTGCTATTGAACCCGGCGACGCGACTCACGCTTATGGCGTGGTTGTGCCAGATTTACCCGGTTGTTTTTCCGCCGGCGATACCTTGGATGAAGCCATGGTCAACGCGGAAAGTGCCGTACTCGCTTGGATGGAAACCACCTTGGATCAAGGCGGGACCATACCGTCTGCCTCCAGCCTAGGCACTCTGCGCGAGGCTCATCCTGAATTTCGCGATTGGGTCTGGGCGTTGGTGACGATTGATCCCGTCCTACTCGACGATACGCTGGAACAAATAGACATTACCCTACCGCGCAGAGTTTTGCGCCATGTGGATGCCCGTGCCAAGGCTGCCGGGGAATCACGGTCGGGTTATTTTGCCCGGTTGGCAATTTCTTAACTGATAATGACAGTGACGCGGAGCGTGGAAACGATCAAACATTTCAGACCGACTCGGTTGTTGAAACCGAGCCGGTCTTTCATCTCACGCCGCCAACGCCAGTTTGCGCTTCCGCCAGGCGCGGACACCGCCCGCGCCGAGTCCGAGCAAGGTCAGTGACAAGGTGTCGGGTTCGGGGACATTGCTCGGATTGTCTCCAGCCGTCTGGCCCACCATGATAGACTGGCCTACCACATTGTTGTAAGCCCAGCGGTTGATGGTCACCGTGCCGGGGCTGGCCGTATTCAGGTTCAATTCCGCCCATCCGTAAAACTCGTTCGTCAAGCCCGTATCGGTAAACCGGAAACCGAAAAAGCCGTTCACACCAGTGGTGAAATTTTTAGGATTAGGTGTTATCTTTGGATTAGCACCTAACGTAGACAACATAGATCTATCATTTGCTCTCCCGCCAAAGTTATAACCAGCGGCGAGCGAGGGTCCAACCCCAAAATCTGCGCCCAGATTGACAAACCTTTTGTTATCAGCACCTTGGGTATCTTGACGAACCAATCCCCGGCCTAACAAGGAACCCGCTGAGGATAAGACCAAGAAATTAGACCCGAAACCGTTATTATTAAAAAGCTTAAACGTGGGATGGCTACCATCCACTGACCAAGTAATGGCATTCCCTATTCCAGTTGTGTGATTGAAGTCTATCGTCACCGGGTTGGTGATATAGATGATGTCGGCCTGCGCGCCGAACGATAGCAGCGACAAGGAGCCAGTCGCCAGTGCCAGCTTCTCGGCATTTGACCAAGCATTAGCGAAAGTATTGGAAGGTTTGGCTTGCTTCATGGAGTTTTCTCATCTTGTGGTTGAACAATGCTTGCGCCAAAGCCCCTTATCAAGAACTCCTTCACGTTCACCGCCACTGACCGGAGAATAAACGCTCACGACACAAATGAATTTGGCGGGGACATTGTACGCCCTCCCCTCGCTATTTCAACAACAAGAAAAATCGGAATAGATTCCGGTTTGAATCACCTCTGTTGCCTCAAGCTACGATCAAAACCCGAATCCCCGCATCAACCAAGTCAAATAATTCCAACAGATCTGAGGTTTTCATGCGAATGCACCCGTGAGATTGCGGCTGGCCTGTCACCCCATGATCCGGGCTGCCGTGGATATAAATATAGCGCCAAGCCGTATCGACCTCATGGTAACGATTAAAGCCCGGTTCCAATCCTCCTAGCCAGAGTATCCGGGTCAGTATCCAGTCACGTTCAGGAAATCGGGCGGCTAAATCGGCACTGTAACTCTCGCCTGTATGCCGTCTGCCGATGAACACGGCATTGGCAGGTGCGTCTTTGCCGATTTTGGCGCGAATGACATGCCAACCACGAGGGGTGCAACCCGAACCCATTTGTTCGCCCGGCCCGTTCTTGGCGGTTGAAACTGGATAGGTTTTTACAGTTTGACCATTTTCTATGAGGGATAGTGTTTGGTCGGGAATGCTGACATGTAGATAAAACTTAGGCGTTTCCATGGCTCACCGTTCAAACAAGGCGATGGATTCAACATGGGTAGTGTGCGGGAACATATCCATGACCCCGGCTTTCACCAATCGGTAGCCCAGTTCGTTAACCAAAATACCGGCATCGCGGGCCAAAGTCGAAGGGTTGCAGGAAACATAGACAATGCGTGAAGCAGCCCATTTTTTGGCATAAGCCAAGATTTCCATCGCCCCGGCGCGGGACGGGTCGAGCAGCACCTTGTCATATTTGCGATTGGCCCACAGCGTGGAATCTTGCTCTTGGGTCAGATCGGCAACATGGAAAGTCACATTATCCAAGCCATTGTCCACTGCGTTTTGCCTTGCCCGTGCCACGGCTTCCACTCCTCCCTCGACTCCAATGACATGAGCGGCTTTACGTGCCAAAGGCAAGGTGAAATTGCCGATGCCACAGAACAAATCCAAGATTTCATCCGTTGCTTGCGGGTTTAGCGTATCCATGACGCGATTGACCATTTTTCGGTTGATGGCAACATTGACCTGGGTGAAATCAGTGGGCTGGAAACGAAACTCAACGTTATTGTCCGCTAGTTGATAACCTAACAACGGCGGATTGTCAGGCCATAACGCAACTATCGAATCCGGCCCTTTGGGTTGCAAATACAGGTCGAATTCGAAACGCTGGGCAAAGCCACGAAGCCATTCTAAGTCTTCCGGGCTTGGTGCTGTCAACACCCGGAACACGAGCGCAGCGCGTTCGTCGCCCACCGCCACTTCTATTTGCGGAATCTGGTCACGAATGCTTAAGGATTCGATCAAAGCCGAGAGGTCTTGTAAACGCTCGCCTACTTTGGGATGTAAGACTAGGCAGGTTTCCAGTTCGGCAAGAAAGGAACTGGCCTTCTCCCTAAAACCGACCAACACCTTGCCTTTTTTCGCCACCCATTTCACGCCCAGCCTAGCCTTGTGGCGATAGCCCCAATGCGGTCCAGTCAAGGGCGGCCAAATTTCTGCTGGTTCCACCTTGCCGATACGGCGGAATTGCTCCATTAACAAATTTTGTTTGATATTAATCTGTTCGGCTTCGTCCAAATGTTGCAAGCTGCAACCGCCGCAAACCCCAAAATGCGGGCAGTGCGGTTCAATCCGGTTGGGGGCAGGGGAGATGACCCGCTCAATGCGAGCCTCGGCAAAATCACGGCGGATGTCAGTATAGACAAACTCGACTTCTTCACCCGGCAAAGCGCCATCGACAAAGACCGCCTTGTTGTTAACGTGAGTAACACCCCGCAAATCATGGGCAAAGGATTCAATCCTAGCAGCGACGGGGGTTGTGGGTACGGATTTACGGTTGCGGTGTTTGGGCATGAAGGAGTTTCAACATCGATTGGTTAATTATAAGCAAGCGCATGGTCGGACCACTTTACCATGCTTCAATTTTCCGTATAACATCTTCTGCTGGAGTGGTTTTGCCGAGTTCTGAGTCATGCTGCCCTCTTCGGATATTTTCGAGTACATAAAGGCGGTACATGATTTCTTCCATGTCCGCATTATCAGGAAGTTTGGAAATAATATTAATCGCTTCTTGTTTTAACAGTTGCATTATCTTAACCACGCTAGTTACATAGAGAAAAAAATCAATTTATCGACAAATGATCAAGTCTGAAAGAATTGATGAGGTTTAATTGGTTAAATGCTCAAATCATCTGTGTCAATCTTTAAAATGGCTGCCAAACGGGTCTGCAACTCGAATGGTAGTTTCTCGCCATTTTCTTCAATGCGAAAGAGTGTGGACTCGTCAGTATTGGCCTGTTCAGCCATTTGCATGAGCATGAATCCTCGATGTTCCCGCCAAACCTTTAAAGGAGATTCACCATCAATGAGTCTATCAACCACAGTGGCAGGGACTAATTCTTCACCTTCTTTTAGTTCTCTCATCGCCTCGTCATAAGCCCGGATATCTTCGTAATTCTCTGCCAATGCAGTTAAACGTTCATATTCATCATAGGGTATAACTGCCCACTCAGGCTTTCCATCTCTTTGGATGATTTGCAGTTTAGCGTTCATTTGTAAATATCTCCCCGTGAACCAATACCTAAGACCATAATTATTAAAGCGTACAGCCAATAGATTTAGTCAAAGAGTCGAATTAAATCTATTTACGTATCACTTGAAAATAGACATAATCAAATAATAATATCTAGATATTTCGAGATCTTTATGCCTTGTTAAAATTGAGTGATTTATAAGGAGGATGGGGTCAGTAATTTAAAAGAAAGTTGGTTTTCTAATAATTTTGATATTCTTTATATTTTACTGAAAAATCGCACATTTTTAGAGACTTTAATTTCGGTTTCTACTTTTATTTGTCATTATTT
>CAIYXP010000091.1 GCA_903930145.1 uncultured Methylococcaceae bacterium | reverse complement strand
ATGATGGGAGACCAAATCGGCGGCGGTAAACGGGGAGCCATCGGCTTTTGTGCCCACTCGAACATTCGAGGAGTGAATTGCCAGTACCCTGTTTCCGGCCTCAATGACTAAGTCAATCACAGCCTTCAGCAGGGGGCTTGGCGGCGGCGGCGCGGAACTTGGCGATCCGGTGATGCCTTTCGCAAAGCGAGTCCAGTCTCTGGCCTTGTCTCCGAAGGCTAGGAAGAAGGGGTTCACCAAGGATGATTTGGCATTATAGATCAATGGTCTGCCTTGCAAATCGGTGATTGCCCCGCCTGCGGTTTCGACGATGCATTGGGCAGCAGCCGTATCCCATTCACTGGTAATCCCCATGCGGGGGTAGAGATCGGCTTCACCTGTCGCCACTTGGCAGAATTTCAAGGAACTGCCCAGTGGGTTAAAATGATGCTCGCCCAGTTGTTTTAGGTAAACCTCCATTCCAAGGTTGGGGTGGAAGCGGCTACCTACGACATCGGGTTGATTTGGCGCTTGCATGCGCACATGAATTTCCTGTGGATCGTCCTCGCCAAGCTTTTTGAACGCCCCACAGCCTTCGGCGGCAAAATAGCAGGTTTGCAGTGCTGGCGCATAGACTACCCCCAATACGGGTTTGTGTTGGTGTATCAGGGCGATGTTGATGGTAAATTCACCGATGTGCCGGGTGAATTCCAAGGTTCCGTCCAGTGGGCCAATCAACCAATAAGTTTCCCATTCCCTGCGCTCCTCAAACGGCGGCATGGAGGATAATTGCGACAGCACGGGGAAGCCACCGTTAAGGGCAAGCAGTGCCTCTGTCAGCAAATGGTGGGACACTAGGTTGGCAGCGGTCAGCGGGGATTGGTCTGGAAGTTGACCTACGCGGAAGTTTGAATGATATATTTCAAGAACTTTATCGCCCGTTTTGATAGCCAAGGCCAACACGGCTTCCAAAAAGCGGGAAGGTGCCTTCATAATGGGGGTGGAAAAATTTCCTTGGCTACTGCTCATCTGACTCTAATGCTATTGAGTGGAGTGGTCGGGCTTAACGAACATCGAAAGTAATATTAACTCATGATCGATTGGGATGACATTGACAACGTGTTTCTTGATATGGACGGAACCTTATTGGACCTTAATTTCGATAACCGATTTTGGCTAGAATTCGTTCCCCAACGCTATGCTGAACGCAATGGCTTGTCGGAAGAAGAGGCCAAAAGATTGCTGTTGCCGAAGTTCAGAGCCATGGAGGGGAAGCTCGAATGGTATTGTCTGGATTACTGGAGCGACCAGCTCGACTTGGACATACCCGCCATGAAGCAAGAAATCTCCGAATTGATTGCGGTGTTGCCGCATGTCACCGAATTTCTTGATGCCGTCCGTGCCATTGGCAAGCGTCTGGTGCTGGTGACCAATGCCCATCGGTTGAGTCTGGGCATTAAAATGGAGAAAACGCGTTTGCATGTTTTTTTTGATTCGATTGTCAGTTCTCATGATCTTAACAAACCCAAGGAAGACCCAAATTTTTGGAGTGGATTGAATGCATTGCAGCCGTTCACCTCCGAGCATACCTTGCTGGTGGACGACAGCCTGCCCGTGTTGCGTTCCGCCCGCTCTTTCGGCATCCGGCATCTGGTGGCGGTTCGCAAGCATGATTCGACGCGGCCTGTCCGTCAAATCACCGAATTTAAGGCGATTGAGGATTTTCGGGAAATCATGCCCGGAAAACTTTGTTAGCGCTTGATCCATTTGCCGAGTATCTTGATTAGTTGGTCGGGGGTGAAGGGTTTGCCGCAGAAGTCGTTCATGCCTGATGCGAGGCAGTTTGACCTTTCTTCCAAGGTCACCCCGGCTGACAAAGCGATGATAGGCAAATCAGCAAAACGAGGGTTGGCCCGTATGCGGCGCGTGGCTTCCATCCCGTCCATAATGGGCATATGCACATCCATTAGTATGGCATCAAAATCGTGCAGTTCAAGAATGGCGAGTGCCATTTCCCCATTTGAGACTATATCCACTTCCAAGCCCGAAAGTTGCAGAAACTTCTTGGCGACTTGTTGGTTCACCAAATTATCTTCCGCGACTAGGATGCGTGCCCCGGCAAGGTGGATGGCTTTCTCGGCAAGGGTTTGCGCCAGATTGCCCGCTTTGGGGCTACGTGCTTGCGGCGTGGAAGCGGGCAAGTATTGATCCGGGGTAATGTCCAAACACAACTCAAAGTCGAATTGGCTACCCTGACCCGGCTGACTGATGACGGTGAAGCTTCCCCCCATCAATTTTAATAAGTTATGGCTGATGGCCAAGCCTAGGCCGGTTCCGCCAAAGCGCCGGGTGATGCTACCGTCCACTTGGCTGAACGGTTTGAACAGTTTCCCCCGGTCTTCTTCGGTGATCCCAATTCCGGTGTCAGTCACGCTGAAATGTAAAAAGGCTTTTGACTCTTCACGTTTTGTTAACGAGACCTGCAAGCTGACACTGCCATGTTCGGTGAATTTGATGGCATTGCCAATCAGATTGGCGAGGATTTGCCGCAAGCGCAGGGCATCTCCGTCTAGCCGTTGCGGAATATCACTGTCGGCTTTAATCTGGAAATCCAAGCCCTTGCTGCGGGTAGGCTCTTCAAACAGGCTGCGGAGTGCGCTCAACACCATGCTCAGTTCAAACGGTGCAATTTCCAAGGCCATGTGACCGGCCTCGATTTTGGAAATATCCAATATGTCGTTGAGGATGCCTAGCAGGTTTTGTGATGAAGCCAAGATTTTATCCAAGTAATCTCGGATTTCTGGGGTGACATATTGATTCAAAGCCAGTTGTGACAGGCCAATAATGCCATTCATGGGGGTGCGAATCTCATGTGACATGTTGGCAAGGAACTCGCTCTTGGCCCGATTTGCCTTTTCGGCTTGCTGGCTTGCCTCACGCAATTGTTGCTCCGTAGTGCCAAGCTTTTCCCCCGTCAACAACATTTGTTGAACGGTTCTCTGAAACTCATGCACCCGGAATTGTGGGGGTTCGGGGGCAAAATCGCCCTCTCCGATGCGTTTTGCCATTTCTTCAATGCCCATCAATGGGTCGGCAATCTCCCTACTGATGCACGAAGCTCGCCAGTAAAGGAACAAGAAAAAAACCAAATAGAACAGTACCAGGCCAGCCAGCAGCCACCAGACGGCTTGTGCTAGGCGATCTGCCAATTGTCGGGCGGGTTTGAAAATCTCGTTTTCTGGGGCAAACACCACCAGTCGCCATCCGGTGGCGGGCAAGGTTTTCCATGCAACCAGAAAGCGTTCTGCAAAGTCGATAGGCGCGATGCCTTGTTCTTTTTCAGCCAGCGCCTCGCCGAGTATGCTCAGGTCTTGTCGGCGAAAGATGTTGAATTCGTCCGGCTTGAACTGCTCTTGGCGTATGACCTCAGTGTAGTCATGCGTCAATAATTCCTTCAAGCCAAGCACTGCCTCACCCTTCTTCGGTAGAGCCAACAATACCCCTTCCTTGCTCACCAACACCGCGAAGCCTTGCCAAGGAATGGGCAGTGCCAAGACTTGTTTGATGATGGCATCCAAGGTGATATCCAGCCCGACCACGCCTTCCAAGAAATCGCCGTTATAAACCGGTGAGATTGATGACACCATCCAACCTTGGCCCGCCGGGTCAAGATAGGCATCGGTCCAAACGGTGCGCCGTTGTGGGTTATGCGCAGCGTCCGCTTCGTAATAGAAATTGAAAGAGGGTATGTCCATCTTGGGCGTGTACTGGGTAAGAACGTCGATGAACGGCCAAATCCGGTTCATCGAGTCATGGGTGTTCAAATAAGCTTGCACGGCCAAGGGATTGACGCGGGTGATGCGTTGCATGGTGGCATCTATACGGGCGCTGCGGGCGACTTTTTCGACTTCCTTCGGGCCAACCTTGACGATTCCGCTATAGTAAACCGCCGCTTTTCCATCTTTTTGTTTGGTGTATAACACTCCTTCGGGGTTAGTCGCGTAGCGGGACGGGTTTTCAAGTTTAGGATCGAAAGGCTTAGCCAATGCTTCTTGGGTTTCCAAACGGAACAGTTCAGTCAGTTGAGACACGGCTGCGAGTTGCTGGCTGATTGATTCCGCTTGGTTCTCAACCATGCGCAATAACTCATCTTCAGCCAAGCTTTTGACGGTGGCGATATTTTCTTGCCGTGACCAATCGTGCGAGTACCAGTAGACACCCAACAACGCCATTTCGACGATCAGCAATGGAATCAGTGCAGCCCGCACATAGGCCAACCAAATCCATGAATGAAGCGACACTTCACGTTTATGCGCAGATTTTGCGGATCGTAGGTGTCTGAAAAATGATGCAGGCATTGGGTGCTTTTTATTTGAACGAGGGATTAATGTTTTTAGCCATGATTGCCGTATAATTTCCATATTCAGCTTCTGTATTCTATCCCTGAATAGAGAATGTTTATTAAGCCTATTTTACTGTCAGCAGGAAAATTATGGTTTCTTTT
>CAIYXP010000090.1 GCA_903930145.1 uncultured Methylococcaceae bacterium | reverse complement strand
TTGAATCTAAATTAACCTTTTTACCCTTCAATTTATGTTGTTTGAAGAAATCATCAGCATAATTAGCTAGGTCATCAACATCAAGTCCTTTAAACATTTTCATGTATTCAAAAAAAACTGACTTAACCTCATCCGTTATTGCCAAGTCACTCTTGATCTTGTCGAAAGCTAATGGAAATTCTTTTTTAAAAAGCTCATATCCGTCAATTGGGTGCATTGTTTTTCTCTATCCATCTCTTTACTGAGATAAATAGTAACCCCGATTATTGCCATCTTCAAGGCTTTACGCTCGATTATTAGGCTTTTTCTAAAAAAAATTCTTGTCAACCAAGGTAGAGTAACTTAAATTTTGCCTTCCAATTCCACTGAATCATAATTGTACATATAAATCAGAGTATTAACTAATCTTCTTTATCCCCCCTTCCTAATCAAAAACCTCAACACCCCGTTCTGTTCTTCGCTGTGCAGCAACGCATGGCCGGCTTGTTCGATGAACACGCCAAAATCCAGCACGGCGGCGGGGTCGGTTGCCAATACCAAGACAACCTTCCCATTTTCCAAGCCTTGCAGGGCTTTTTTCAGTCGCAACAAAGGCAGGGGGCACATCAGCCCGCAAGCATCCACCTCAAAATCGAATTCTGGCATAGTCACTGTTTCGTCTCCCGACATACAATAGACTTACGATTCTACCAAAAGCGAAGGTCTATGGATTATTTACCCCTATTTTTCAAACTGACCGACCAACCCTGCCTGATTGTCGGCGGCGGTGAAGTGGCCTCGCGCAAGCTTGCCACCTTACGGCAAGCGGGCGCGAAAGTCACCGTGGTGTCCCCGCAATTGCATTCCTCTTTGCTAAAATTGCATCAACTCGGCGAGATAGTCTGGTGGGAAAAGCTATTCACACCCGACGATGTGGACGGCTTCAAACTGGTCATCAGCGCGACTTCTCTCCGCTCGGTTAACGAGCAGGTTTACCATGCCTGCCAATCCCGCAATATCCCGGTGAATGTTGTCGATTGCCCGGAATTGTGCAGCTTCATCTTTCCTGCCATCATTGACCGCTCACCCATCGTGGCGGCGATTTCATCAGGAGGATCGTCGCCAGTATTGGCAAGATTGTTAAGAATCAAGTTGGAAGCCTTGATTCCGCCGGGTTATGGTTCCTTGGCACGATTGGCGGATCGCTTCCGGCAAACAGTCAAACAAGTCATTTCCGATGGCGAACAACGCCGACATTTCTGGGAAGAGGTCTTGCAAGGCAAAGTGGCCGATCTTGCTCTGGCGGGTCGGGAAGACGACGCGGCATTACAACTGGAGCAGCGTTTACGGGAAACTGACACAGCCAAAACCGGTATGGTCTTCTTGGTGGGTGCGGGTCCGGGAGACCCGGATTTGTTAACCTTGCGCGCCCTGCGCTTGATGCAAGAAGCTGATGTCGTGGTGTATGACCGGCTGGTATCGCCCGAAATCTTAGGGCTAGTGCGCAAAGATTCGGAGAAAATCTACGCAGGCAAACAAAGCAGCAACCATGCCTTGCCGCAACCAGAAATCAACCGCTTACTGATTGAACTTGCCAAAGCCGGTCGGCGCGTCGTGCGTTTAAAAGGCGGCGATCCCTTTATTTTTGGTCGAGGTGGCGAGGAAATCGAAACTTTGATGGGGGAGGGCATCCATTTCCAAGTCGTGCCGGGCATCACTGCTGCCTCCGGTTGCGCCGCTTATGCCGGCATCCCGTTGACCCATCGCGATTATGCCCAGTCTTGCGCGTTCGTCACCGGGCATTTGAAAGACGGAACCATCGATTTGGAATGGGACCGGCTGGCGGTTCCCAATCAAACTTTGGTGATTTACATGGGTTTGCAAGGTTTGTCGCAAATCTGCGCCGAACTCATCAATCACGGTTGCCCATCCAATCTACCCGCCGCGTTGATTCAACAAGGCACCACCCGCCATCAGCGGGTATTGACGGGAACATTGGTCGATTTGCCGGTAAAAGTGGCTAACACCGATGTGAAAGCCCCTACCTTAGTGATTGTCGGGGACGTGGTGAGGCTGCATGAAAAACTGGCATGGTTTGGTCATGGATAAAAGGGAAGTTGACCGACTCGGTTTTCAAAACCGAATCGGTTTATGCGCAGCAATTCTCATTATGAGGCAAAGCGTTGATGTATAACCCGTCATTCCTGCCGGGAAGCAGGACAAATCGGCAGGACAGCCGATTTGCACGGCTCCGCCGCCCGTAGGGTTCGGAACA
>CAIYXP010000089.1 GCA_903930145.1 uncultured Methylococcaceae bacterium | reverse complement strand
CTGGAACATTACCAGTGGCTACCGCCGCAAATATGGGCAGGAATGCTACTTGTTCAACCCTGCCGCCACGGATTATAGGACTCACCGCTACAATCCGCTTCACTACATCAATTCAGATCCAAACTTTAGGATTGATGACGTTCAGAAGATCGCCAACATGCTCTTTCCCGATCAGGCGGGAACCGATGTGATTTGGACGGCGACACCCCGGAGCTTTTTCCTCGGTGTGGTTCTGTATTTGATCGAAACACCCGGAAAGCTGGTGACAATAGGCCAAGTCCTGCGCGAGAGTCTAGCCAATGGCGATGGCTCGGTATACTTTGCCACCCTCATCAACGAAAGGGCCGCGTCGGACAATCCTCTCAGTCCGGCGTGTTGCAGGGCGTTGAACAGCTATATCTCGATCTCTTCGGAAAACACCCGTGCCGGTGTCATTACGTCGTTTCGCTCAAGGCTTGAACTCTGGATGAATCCCCTCGTCGATGCGGCGACCAGTGCCAATGATTTTGACTTGCGCGACATCCGCAAGAAACGCATGTCGATTTATCTGGGTGTCACCCCGGACAATTTGGAACGGCTGGCCCCGTTGATGAATTTGCTTTTCCAGCAATTGATTGATTTGAACACCCGCGAACTCCCCAACCAGAATAAGGCACTCAAATACCCCTGCCTCCTACTCATGGACGAATTCACCGCCATTGGCAAGATGGGAATCCTCTCCAAAGGCATCAGCTACATTGCCGGTTACGGACTGCGCATGATGCCTATTATTCAAAGCCCTTCCCAATTGATGGAAGTGTACGGCAAGGATGCCGCCCAGACCTTCACCACCAACCATGCCCTGCAAATTGTCTTTCCTCCCAAAGCCTCGGAAACCCAAACCGCAAAAGACATTTCAGAATGGCTCGGCTACCAAACCGTCAAGGGCGTTTCCGAATCCAAGGGCAAAGAGCTATTTTCAAAAAGGGACAAATCGGAAAATGTCTCGGATCAACGCCGTGCGCTGATGCTGCCGCAAGAAATCACCGGCCTTGGGCAAGACAAGGAACTGGTTATCCTTGAAAATCTACCGCCTATCCTGGCTAAAAAGATCGTCTACTACAAAAGCGCCGATTATATGGACAGGCTCAAATTGGTTTCCACTTCTTTGGGCCGATTGGGGAAAAAGCTGCCCAATCAATTACAAATGGACCACGCCATTAATCGGGGCGAACTAGCCGCCGAAGTCCCGTTAATTAGCCTTGAGGAATATCATAAACTGGTTGGCGGTGATAATGAACCTATCACGGTTGCCATTCCTGAACAACAAACTACAACACAGACTGTCATCACAAAGCGCGATGCAACTCCGTCAGACGTTCCATTGCTGGATACGTTCTCTGTGACTGGTTTTGACACTGATACAAAATTCACAGAAATACCGATTCCATCAAAAGGGAATATGGATACTGTTGCTTTGGAAAAATATGCAATTCAGAGAGCTTTACAACTCGGTGTATCAATGGATATGCAAATTGAAGCTTTATAACTGATTATTCATTAAACCATACTAAATAATAGATAAACAATGGACGCACAAAAGCAGAATCTAGGCGGTAACGAACTGGTTCAACGTATTAAAGATGAACTAGCCGAAAATCAACACAGATATGAACTTCATGACCCTTTTGCAGAAGTCACCTTCCGGCTTTCGACGGCTAATGAAGCCATAGCTACAGCCGAGAAGGTCGGTACAACCAGTTTTCAAGAAGTGACTCCTGACGGTCAAATATCGCAAATCAACCAGGTCAACGGTGAATGGAAGCGGGATGATGGAAAAAGCCTGAAAGAGGTACAAGCGGAAATTGACTCTGACAGTCTGTTAGCGATTGAAGCCCGATCTGAACAACGCACGGCAATAGGGCAGGGCGTTGATAATGTTGATAGGCCCATGGCTGTTGCCGATGCTCATGCATTCCGCCGTATCCAAGACCCGGCTTTACAACAGTATGCGGCTTCTTTGATGGCTGACAATGCCGATGAATATCCCGAATATAAAAACTCTCTGGATAAGGCCATACCCGGCTATCCCGGCGTTGCTGAAAAAGTCGCCGAATTATCGGCAGAGGCCCGTAAGCAAGAGCAAGAAGCAGATGCACGGAAAATGGCGCGAGACGAAGCCGAATATCAAGATTCTTTAAAAAAACCATCTGTAGAGGCTGTTACCCAAGAACCTACAAGTTCAAATCTTCCGCGCATGGATGTTTCTGATTATGGAACGTGGGGCAAACACGTTGACGAATCACGGGACCTGGCTGATAAGCATGGTTTGACCGAAGATATAGCCAAGCTTGCGGTTGCCGGTAAGACAGCTAATGAAATTGCTCAAGAAATGAAAGATCGTCTTGAAGCCGTCAATCCAGCGGTCGAGGGCGAGAACCCCTTTCGTGAAAACAGCAATTTTGTTCGACGTGTCAGAACGAGCCTTGGCATTCCATCTGTTGAAAACACCCAAGATGCAGCCTTGTTTGAGGACTGGAAAGCCAAAGCGGAAGCGCGGCTTAACGCATCTTCCGCTTCCGAAGCCGCCGCCGGTTCTGCCCCTGAAACTGAAACACCTAAAGCTGACATACCTAAAGCCGCCCCCGAAACCATTGTCATAGATCAGGCGACTAAAGACCGGCTGGCCGGCCTTCGCGCCCGTGATTCTGCCCAAGCCAAAGAATCCCTTGGATTGAACAGCATCGAGCCTGACATTGAACGGAAACAACAAAAGCTTGATGATGAAAAGGAAGAAGCCAAACGTGCCGCATGGTTGAAAAAAGCTGACGAGACCCAACAAGAAGCTCCTCCAAAGAAAGCCTCCGATAACAAGCTTGAATCTGACGAAGTGTTCACCGCTACCCAAGAGGCAAAGCCTCTGGTGCCCAAGGAGATTGAAAAACAATATCTGCGTGTCGGGGACAAATATTATCATCCGAAAAATGCCGATGTGCTGGCCTTCGAGGACAAGGGCAACAAGCTTGAGACTCGCTCCAACAGCGAACAAATCGCCGAATCCATGGTTCGCATTGCGGAGGCCCGTGGATGGGACGAAATCAAAGTGTCCGGTTCTGAGACTTTCCGGCGCGAAGTCTGGCTTGAAGCGGCCTCGCGTGGAATGCACGTCAAAGGCTATGAGCCATCTGAGCAAGACAAAGCCCATTTAGTCAAACGCTCAAATGATCGACAAGCCAACAATGTTGAGAGTACGGAGTCTCCCGCCAAGACTAAAGAATTTCGCGTAGGCGAAAAAGACCAAGACAAAACCGTACCCAATAGGGGCGGTACTCCAACTGCCGAAACTTCCGCTTCAACGCCTAATGCTTCTGCCGCTACCCAAGCTACCACGAAGCCAGAATCACAAGAATCACAAGCCAAAGCACCAGAAAGAACCGCTGACGACAAAGCCATAAAAGCCACGGTCGGTGTATTGGTCGCGCATGGGGCCGACAAATACCTTCATGATGAGAAAAACACCGCGTCTTACTTCGTGACTACCCGCGATGACAAAGGCGTAGAAAAAAAGTCGTGGGGGGTCGATCTGAAACGGGCTATCGAGGAATCAGGCGCGAAAGTGGGTGACAAAGTGGCGGTCGCCAACGAGGGCAACCAAACGGTCACAATCAAAGTGCCGGTGCGCGATGATTCCGGCAAAGTTGTATCTCAGGAAACCAAGGATGTGAAACGTAATACATGGAATGTTCAAATGGCTGAATCCTTCGCCAAGGAGCCTCCTGCCGAAGCCGTGAAGAAGTATCCAGAATTAGCCGGTGCTTATGCCACGGTAGCTGCGATTGATAAGAAGGCCGAGGCCGACGGGCTTGATGAAAGGCAACGCGCCGTGGTCAATGCCAAGGTGCGCGAATTGGTCACCAATAGCATTGAGCGCGGCGACATACCGAATACGAAACTCAGGGAAGACCGGGAAGTGACTCGGCCCAGAAACAACGAGCGGGATTATTCGCGATGAGGATAAGCAGGACATCAGCATTGGCGGCGGCAATCCTGTTCATGGTCGGCTGTGCCGGCCATGCCACCAAAGAAGTCAGCCAAGACTATACCGCAACAGGGGTTACGAGCGGCGTAAGCGCCACCATCTACGCCAACCATACCGTCATCGAATTTGAAAAGGAACCCTCGCTGGCTTGGCTGGCCCCGCCCATCATCAGCATCACCGACGAAGACAACCGGGCGGTCAGTTACGAAAGGGTAGGGCGGTTTTACCGCTTGAACCGGAAGTATGATTATTTCAAGCTGCGGGTCAATGGTCGGCTGACGGCTTTTTTCGCGCATAACAACCCAATCCCCTCCACGCCCATAAAACAAAATCCAAGCGCGAACCTAGGCCCAAAAATCACCCGTGACCCAGGAATTTTCTGATAACGGGCAACCGAAGATTTTGAAAGCAAGACCACCTTTGTTATTGGCTGATGGCACTGCCGAAGCCTTGAAGTGGCTGGCCTTGGCCTTGATGGTTCTGGATCACGTCAATAAATACCTATGCAACGATACGTTGCCTTGGGTTTTCCCAATCGCCAGACTGTCGTTTCCGTTGTTCGGCTTTGTGCTGGCCTACAATCTGGCAAGGCAGGAAACGATTTCAAACGGTGCGGCGGTCAGGGTCATGAAGCGGCTTGCACTGTTCGCGCTGGTTGCGGCAATCCCTCATTTCATATTGGATGGGCGGTTTTTCCCTCTGAACATCTTGGCAACGCTGCTGGTGGCAACCGGCACGATTTACCTGTTTGGACAAGGCGGCTTAAAACGGTGGCTTGGAATCTTCGTATTCATGGCGGGGGGCTTTATTGTTGAAGGCAACTGGTTTGCGATTGCCGTCTGCATGACCGCTTACCGCTACTGCCAATCGCCTACGGCATTGCGATTGTCACCGCTCACGGCCTCCCTTGCCGTGTTGGGCTTGTTCATCAACACCAACCAATGGGCGCTTGCCGTGTTGCCTGTCATCCTGATTGCCTCGCATGTTAAAATCAGCCTAAAACGTCATCGGCATTTTTTCTATTGGTTCTATCCTGCGCATTTGGTGGTTATCCTATCCGTATATTTTTGTGAAAATGCCTCCCCCCGCTAATGCAACCACTAGTCTTTGCCCATCATCACAAACCCAGCCCAATAAAAAGGGTCGCTATAGTGCTGGTCGCGCATAAATTCATTTTGGGTTTCTTGAATGGCAACTTGCGCGGGTTTGCCCTCTAAAAACCGCGCATAAAATTTTTGCATAAATTCGCTGGTCGCCTGATCGTCAACAGTCCATAACGTCGATAACACCGCTTTTGCCCCCGCTTCCTGAAAAGCACGATTTAAGCTATACACACCTTCTCCAATTTTTACCTCGCCTTTGCCGGTGTTACAGGCAGACAGCGTGACTAAATCGGTGCCTTCTAGCTTTAAGTTTAAT
>CAIYXP010000088.1 GCA_903930145.1 uncultured Methylococcaceae bacterium | reverse complement strand
GTGCAATTCGCCATCCCGCAAACCTTCCACTAGCTTTGCAATAGCCTCCGGTTGGTCCCCAGCCGGCTGATAACGGCTTTGCAATTTGAATGCCTTTTGCTTGACAATGTCTTCCACCTCGGGCTTTGCAAGCTCGTTCATGTGAGACTGTTGCCATTTATGGGCTAGTTCTTTCATATTTTTAGTTTCTTTAGCTGGATTGCCCAAGGATGAACCAATCCCAGCCAAGTTCGGTCAACTTTCCAAATAATCTGCGCAAGTATAAACCTAGTAGTACATGAGTTGTCAGGAAAATGCACAATAAAAACACAGCAAGATGTGCCACAAGTTCAATTTCTTAGAGTGATTAATGAGACGGAAAAACACTATTACGCCTTAGTGGGATAATCAATTTCGTTGTTATCGATATAAACGATCGATTCAATAACATGTTCTCATGAGCTTTACTGCTTGTACATCGGAAAAAATCTGATTTTTATCAATTGCCACAAAATTTTTTCAGATTGTCATGATTTTCTGTAAGTGGATGAAATTATGAAAGTTATTATGGCTAATCCAGAACATTCCCGAAGCAATCCAAGCCCTCTGAGCGCTCAATCCGTCATGTTTCATCCATAGCGAACAGTAAGGAAGATTTGATTTCGAAAGACCCCATTGAGATTAGACAAGGATACAGAAAAGATGTCCCTTAGGTTATCATAACCAACTTGTAAGAATGGAAGGCCATATTGGTCCCATGATATAAAAAACAACCACTTATCTTAAAAACATGAGCATACAATTATCTCACCGTGTACAGTCAATCAAACCATCCCCCACTCTAGCCGTCACCGCGCGCGCCAATGCCATGCGGGCCGCTGGCAAAGACATCGTCGGACTCGGTGCCGGCGAGCCAGATTTCGACACCCCGGAGCATATCAAACAAGCAGCCATCAAAGCTTTGAATGACGGCTTTACCAAATATACCGCAGTGGATGGCACGCCTAGCTTGAAAAGAGCCATTGTGGGGAAATTCAGGCAGGAAAATGGCTTCGATTACTCCCCTAAGCAAATTCTCGTTTCCAGTGGCGGCAAACAGAGTTTTTACAATTTGGCACAAGCACTGATTAATCCGGGGGACGAGGTCATCATTCCGGCCCCGTACTGGGTGTCCTACCCGGATATGGTGTTATTGGCAGGCGGTGTGCCTGTCATTGTCTCTGCCCCACAAAGCCAAGGCTTCAAACTCACTCCCCAGCAACTGCAAGCGGCGTTGACACCGAAAACCCGTTTGTTCGTCATCAATAGCCCTTCCAACCCCACTGGTGTTTCCTATAGCTTGGGTGAACTCAAGGCACTTGGCGAAGTGTTGAAGTCTTTCCCGAAAGTCGTCATTGCGACCGATGACATGTATGAGCATATTCGCTGGGGTGACAGCCCCTTTGATAATATTCTCAATGCCTGCCCGGAACTCTATGACCGGATAATGGTGCTTAACGGCGTGTCCAAAGCCTACTCCATGACGGGCTGGCGCATCGGCTATTGTGCCGGACCCACCCATTTAATCGAGGCAATGACTAACATCCAATCGCAAAGCACCTCCAACCCGACTTCTTTCGCCCAAGTCGGTGCGGAAGCGGCGCTGACTGGCGACCAGTCATTCATCAACATCATGGTCAAAGCCTTCAAAGAACGCCATGATTATGTGCTAGGCGCATTGAACGAACTCCCCGGCGTGTCCTGCTTGGGTGCGGATGGTGCGTTTTATCTGTTCCCCAATGTGCAGGAAGCCATCACTAAAAAAGGCTTGCCTGACGACGTGGCTTTGTCTGAGTTCTTGATCGAGACGGCGGGTGTAGCCCTCGTTCCCGGCTCGGCCTTTGGTTGCCCCGGTCATGTGCGTTTGTCCATCGCCACCAGCATGGCGAATTTGCAGAAGGCCATGGAGCGCTTGAAAACCGGGTTGGCATAAGCTCGACTCGTCATTCCGGCAGGGATGCCGGAATCCAGAGTCCATGGACGGCAATCTTCGGGTTGCCGTAACCCATAAATAATCTTCATGCCAGACCATTACGACGTATTCCTATCTCATAACAGCCACGACAAACCCGCCGTCATCGCTTTGGCAAAACGCCTCAAAGCGCATGGCTTGAAGGTTTGGCTGGATGTGTGGGAACTGCGCCCCGGCCATCCGTGGCAGGAAGCCTTGGAGCAAATCATCGAAACCACCCAAACCGCAGCGGTCTTGGTGGGCGGGGATGGCTTGGGTCCGTGGGAAGATGTTGAAATGCGGGCTTGCCTCAACGAATTCGTCCAACGGCGCTTACCAATTGTGCCGGTACTATTGCCCAACTGCCCCGAAGAGCCAGTAATGCCTTTGCTATTGCGGTCATTCACTTGGGTTGATTTACGCGACAGCAACGATTCCCAAGGGTTTTATCGGTTGGTGTGGGGGATAACCGGAGTCAAGCCACAAGAATTGGAAGAGGATGGCTCTCCCATTCCCGCGACTATAACTTTAGCAGAGGAACCAGCGAAACGGGTGAAAAAGACCCGAGTGAGGATGCCGCGTCCATCACGAACCCCAAAAGCCAAACCCGTAGCGGAAACAGCCATTGAATTGGATGACACGACCCTCATTATTAAAATTCCGAAATCGGTGGCAACCCCCGAAAATCGGGAAGCTTCCGAAACCTTAATTCCCCATATCCACGGCCGGCCTGCCGAAAAAGTCCAAGCTTTGCAGCGTGAAACCGCACAATCCCTTGGCCTTTCCGTTAGCTTCCGCGACAAATTAACATCCGGTGGCAAAGGGCCATTAATGGCGGTGATACCCTCAGGTTCATTCTTGATGGGTTCGCCCGAAAATGAGCCTGGAAGGTTCGATAGAGAAGGGCCAAAACATCAAGTCAGTTTTGCCCATGCTTTATCCATCGGGGTTTACGCTGTCACCTTTGATGACTACGACCTTTATTGCCAAGCCACCGGAAAAGATTTGATTACAGATGGAGGTTGGGGGCGCAATCAACGACCGGTAGTCAATGTGAGTTGGCAGGATGCCGTGGATTATTGTGTTTGGTTGTCTGGGCAAACGAGTCAGCACTACCGTCTGCCCACCGAGGCGGAATGGGAATACGCTTGCCGCGCCGGCACGGTCACGCCCTTCCATTTTGGTGGCAACATCAATCCAAATCTAGTTAATTATGATGGCAACCATCCCTATCCCGCTGGAGCCAAAGGCGAATATCGAGAAAAGACCGCGTCAGTGGACGAGTTTCAAGCCAATGCTTTTGGACTCTATCAGATGCATGGCAATGTTTGGGAATGGTGTGCAGATGGCCTTAGGGACTATACCGAAGCCCCGCAGATCGACCCGGTGGGTCCTGTTGGCGCGGCCCGTGTGGTTCGCGGCGGGTCCTGGTACGACTACGCGAGGATCTGCCGTTCTGCGTCCCGTTTCAACTTCGATCCTGACCTCCGTAACAACGACGCTGGCTTTCGTTGCGCCCGAGTTTTGCCTTGATTCAGGCAGAGAAAAAATGTAGTCAGCCCGTATGAAGCCAGTCCTGAGCGAAGCCGACTAATTTTGGATCGTTCATACGGTCTCCGTCAATTCCATTAACTTAACGATTTTTCCGTTCGCCCTGAGCCTGTCGAAGGGTGAACGGAAAATTCCGACCGCTTTGATGTTAAGCCGTTCATGGTTCGACAGGCTCACCACGAACGGCTTAAGTTAATGGCTTTGACGGTCTCCGTGGGAACGCCAACGTCTGCGCTCCCACGCCGGAGCGTAGGAGCGATCAAACCAAGTCAACGCGTCAAATCGGTTACATCGTCACTTATCCCAATTCCACTGGCACAAACAAGCGGCTATTGCCGCGCTGGACCAATAAAGCGATACGCTTGTCGGCTTTGGTGACATATTCCCGCAATTCATTGGGGTCGGCAACGGCATGACCGTTAACCGCCAGCACCACATCGCCGCGTTGAATGCCAGCCCGCTCTGCCGCGCCCGTGACCCGTTCCACCACTAAACCGCCATCCACGTCGGATGGCCTACCCTCTTGCGGGGATAATGGACGAACCGCCAAGCCTAGCCGACTCTTCGCCAATTCCGGCGGAACCTCATTGGCTTGTGCCACTTCCTCGGCGGCGGTGGTCTTGATGTCGATTTGCTTTTCACTACCCTCGCGCCACAGGGTCAAACTCGCTTCGGTTCCGGGTTTCAAGTCCGACACATAACGGGCCAATTCCGAAGGCTCTTGGATGGTATGCCCGTCGAACTTCAAGATGATGTCACCCGGCTTGATCCCTGCTTTGTCCGCCGGGCCCCCTTCTGGCACGGTGTCCACCAATACGCCTTGTGGCTTGTCCAAACCGAAGGATTCGGCCAGCGATTGGTTCAGCGCTTGCACACCCACCCCAATCCGCCCACGGCTGACTTTACCGCTTTGCAGCAACTGGTCGCCGACTTTCAAAGCCACGTCGATGGGAATGGCAAAGGATAGCCCTTGGTAACCCCCGGTGCGGCTGTAAATTTGCGAGTTGATGCCGATGACCTCGCCCTTCAAATTAAACAGTGGGCCACCCGAGTTCCCCGGATTCACCGCCACGTCGGTCTGGATGAATGGCACATAGCCTTCATCGGGCAGAGAACGCGACTTGGCCGAGACGATGCCGGCGGTGACACTGTTCTCAAAACCAAACGGAGCGCCTATCGCCACCACCCATTCGCCTACGCCGGTCTGGGCCGGATCGCCTAGCGTCACCGTGGGAAGATTCTTCGCATCAATCTTCAACACGGCGGTATCGGTGGGTTTGTCCACTCCGACCACTTTGGCTTTAAATTCACGCTTATCCGTCAACTTGACCGTGACTTCCGAGGCGCCATCGACCACATGGGCGTTGGTGATGATGACCCCTTCCGGGCGGATGATGAAACCCGAGCCCATGCCGTGGGTAGGCGCTTCACCATTGGGTTGCCCCGGCGCTTGGAAGCGGCGGAAGAATTCATACATCGGGTCGTTGGGGTCGAGTTGCGGCATTTCCGTCATTGCCACCTTGGCGTGACCACTGACGCTGATGTTCACCACGGCAGGCCCATTCTTCGCCACGAGGGCAGAAAAATCGGGCAAGGCCGCCATGACGACAGGCGATGGCGCACCGCTCACGGCATTCACCGGAGTGACCGGCACTGGCTTGGCACTCAAATCATCAATGTTTGCGTACACCGTACCAGCAACAGCGGCAACAGCCAAGGCGATCATAGTAAGACGGAAGGTTTTTGCTTGCATGGATGTTTCCTCATTCATAAATCCGCGATTAAGTCCGCGTATGGTGAGTACTTTACGGAGCGAGTCTTAAAGCAAACTTAAATCAAAGCGCTCAATCCTGCCAACAATCGGTTTAAGCCCTCCGTTGCCTTTTCCTCATCCAATGCACCATAGGCAATGCGCAAGTAGCAACCCTGCTCCAAGCCGAAGGCGACACCCGGAATGACCGCCACACCATGCTCCCGAATCAAACGTTCCGCCAAAGACAAGGAATCAATCTCGGTTTGAACTTTTAAGAGAATATAAAACGCCCCATCGGCTGGCGGGATATGGCAAAACTGACTGACGGAATTCAGCCCCTCCATCATCATTTGCCGCACCTTTGCCGTGGTTTTTAGCTTTTCCCGACAATAGTCCGAACCTGCCTCTAACGCACCCATCGCCGCATGTTGCGACACCAACGCAGGGCAAATCAAATTGGTGTCTTGGGCTTTTAGCACGGCTGGGTACATGGCCTCGGGGATGACCATGTAACCAATCCGCCAACTGGCAAATCCGTAGGCTTTAGACAGCGAAAACAAAGAAACCGTGTGCTGTGAAGAATCGGCTATCGAACCGGGGGAGAAATGGCGGGCATCGCCATAAATAAAATTCTCATAAGCCTCGTCACTGATGTGGTAGATGCCGGCTTTCTTGCAGAGTGCGTTGACCTTGCGTAAATCACTTTCAGCATAAACCGCACCGGAAGGATTGTTGGGCGAAATGGTTACCACTGCACGGGTTCTTTCAGTGATGGCTGAACGTATTGCCTCGGGCTGCAACCGGAAGTCCTCATCGGTTGGCACCAGCACTGGTTTGCAGTTCAACATGCGAATAGCCATTTCTTGATTGAAATAGTAAGGCAAAGGCAGGATGACTTCGTCACCCGGATCGGTGATCGCAAAAAGGGAATTCAGGAAGCCCATGTTAGCACCCGCCGTGACAACCACTTTCCTCCCGGATAGAGGGATGCCATTTTCCGTTGCCAATTTATGTTCGATAAGTTCCAACAAAGGCGCTATTCCATGCACCGGGCCATATTTATGATGATTCGGCTGGTCAAAAAAATGGGAAATCCTAATCCGCGCAGATTCCGGTGGGCCATACCAAGACACACCCTGCCCCAGCGAAACCGTTCCAGGATTTGCGCGTATCAACTCGCCAATGACGGGAATGATGGGGGACTGTACCGCTGACATGCGGAGGCTTAAAGGAATGTGGGCCATGCTTGAGTTCTTTCCCGTAAATTGGGTGATTTTAGCCCATTTTTCCGTTCAACACGCCTAGGCAAGCTTGGTCGGTCACAAAAAAACTTCCGTTTCCACCCCAAAAATCAGATTTTTTCCGATATACAAGCCAATTTGCCCATGGGACTATTGTTATTTGCTTCGGTAGGGTCAGTCTAATTCGTTGCATTTTGAGTGCAGCAACTTTTAGACCTAATTCATGCACTCTATATCTTCTCATTTTGGAGCTTAGCCATGTCATATGCGAATGTCATCACTACAGGTAATAAACTCGATGTAAATGACTCGCTGGTTTCCCCTCAAGGACAGTATCAATTAACTTATCAGAGCGATGGCAACCTAGTGTTGCATAGCTTGCCCAATAAAGAACCTATATGGGCATCGAATACCGCAGGGACCACGCCAAAGAGTGCCACCATGCAAGCTGACGGAAATTGGGTGATCAGAAGCACCTCAGGGCAAGTTTGGGCATCCAATACTAGTGAGTACCCAAGTTCCATCCTCGCACTCCAAGATGACGGGAATATTGTCATTTATTATGGCGGGGTGGATGTATGGTCATCGAATACGCGCCAAACACCTAGATGTGATATTCTAAATCCTAATCAAGCACTCTTTGTCAACAATGCGCTCACTTCACTCAACGGTAACTATCAATTGATTTTTCATGAGGATGGCCGTTTAGTTTTGTATGAGGTGGCCGGGAACAAACCACTTTGGATATCGAATACCACTGGTCATAATCCGCATCATGCCATCATGCAAACTGACGGTGATTTGGTTGTGCATGACCTCAAAGGGAATATCCTGTGGTCCTCTGGTTCGTCAACCGGGTCAAACACCCATGGCGCATGGCTGATTCTTCAAGATGACGGGAATCTTGTGGTATATTATGACAATGAACCCTTATGGTCATCCAACACTCATCAAGCCCATCATCAGCCACGGACTGCATTGGCCTAGGTCACTATCGCCGAATCGTGCATGTCTGCACTGTGAGCTTGAGAAAAAGCCAAAATCGCTCCGAAATCACCCACCAAGAAGGGAAAAATGCGTAAAATTTTAGCTTTGTGGGGTGTGATTTGACACTCGCCCACACTCAGTTCACTTAATCGCAGCACTGATTGCAGTCTGCACAACTATGTCATTTTAGAGAATTGCCATGATCAAATTAACGGCCGACCTTAACGCAAATTATCAACGTTTCATCGAAAGCATTTTGGATTCCGGGCAAGTATGGGGGCTGCAATCCGATGATGGATGGGTGGTTGTGGATTCAACGGAATTTGAGGATTCGGAAGTCATGCCGTTTTGGTCTGAAGAAGCCTTCGCCAAAGCACATTGCGTCGGTGAGTGGGCTCACTTCCGCCCCGTGTCAATGGATTTGGATGAATTCGTTGAGGATTGGTTGACTGGCATGGCGGAAGACGGCATTTTAGTTGGACCCAACTGGAACGATGACCTTGATGGTTTGGAGGTCGAACCGGATGATTTGAACCAACAGTTGACTGGCGAACCTGACGAAAACGTCACCCATCACTGAACCAAGGCTTACTAAAACGGCTTCCATGGGCATTGTTTACTCCACGGATCAAGGCAGGATTTGCCCAGACTGTGGAAAACCAGTGGCATCCTGCGTTTGCGGAAAAAAGCCAAGAATCCCCAAGGGTGACGGAATTGTCAGGGTAGGGAGGGAAACCAAAGGTCGCAAAGGCGCTGGAGTCACTGTCATCACAGGCATCTTGGCCACTGACGAAGATTTGAAAGCAATGGCAAAAGAATTGAAGGCCCGTTGCGGTAGTGGTGGCACTGTGAAGGATGGCGTCATCGAAATTCAAGGCGACCATCGGGACTTAGTGATTGCAGAACTCGCCAAACGGGGCATCAAAGCTAAACGCGCAGGTGGCTAATGCCAGAGCAACCGATGCCATAAGCTTCCAATAGTCAAAGCCAAACCTTTGGCTGTTGGGCGCATGAGGCTCATCGCTGAGATTACATGAACGGGTCATTCAAGGGTTTTAGGCATTACTTCGAGGAGCCCATGTCCAAAAAAATAAAAATTCTTCTCTTAGGTTGCCTAGTCGTTGGCCTTTATCAGAATTGGGAACTGATCGGCAACACTCTTTCCCCGCCACCTCCTGTAACTGTATCCGGACCCGTCCATATTGTGCTTTATGCCACACAGTGGTGTGGTTATTGTGCCAAGACGCGAAAATTTTTTGCTAAAAACAGCATTCCCTACCAGGAGTTGGATGTGGAAAAATCGGAGCAAGGTCGGATTGATTACCAAAAGTTCGGAGGGGGTGGGGTTCCCATCATCGTCATCAACGGTTCCACTGTTATTCGTGGATTTGACCCCGAAGCCATACAAGAGGCTTTGCAGCAAAAGACTTTGGAATGAAATGAGATGAAATGGCAGATCATTGCCTTAATCGCCGGGTTTGTCCTGCTGGCCATAATTCTTAAATGGCTTTTTTTTGGTGGAAGGAAACCCTCCCGGTATCCGTATCAAAGACGCAGCCTATTATTTTCCCCTGATGACAGGGTCTTTTTTCGCGCATTGCAAAATGCTGTGGGGACGGAATACGAAATATTTGGCAAAATCAGTGTCTGCGACATCATCGCCCCAAACAAAGCTGCATCGGGCATGGCCGCGAAAAATGCCTTTAAACCCTTGGAGGGACGCCATTTTGATTTCATCCTTTGCGAAAAAACCTCCCTAAGCGTCGCATGTGCCGTACAATTGCTAGACAAAACCGGTCAGACACGCATAGAAGACGAAGATCCTCTGATCGAAATTTGCGCGAACTTGGGGCTGCCTTTGGTCAACTTCCCTGTCATGCCCGAGTATTCCGCAGACAACATTCGGGATAATTTACGCAAGGCACTGGAACGGGAGCCATTGTTGTTAGTGGAAACGGGCGGACGCAAAGAACCTCGCATTTCTAACTTGAGCGATATGAATTTTTAAGCCAGGAAAGTTGCTAAGCAAGTCTCTGGCCTATCCTTATCGACTATTTCCGGGTATCTTAGTCGGACTGTAACGCCCAATGGGGCCAACACACTTCGTGTGTCATCATTTTTTTATATTGAGGAGTAATCAACAATGGGTATAGGCATCTGGGAGCTCGTGCTCCTGTTACTGATTGTCGTTGTGGTCTTTGGAACCAAAAAGTTAAAAACCATCGGTGGCGATCTCGGCGGCGCGATCAAAAGCTTCCGCAGCGCAATGAGTGAGCCTGAAGAAGCCAAGCCTGTCGAACGGACACGCACCATTGACGGCGAGGCCGAGGTGGTATCCGATAACAAAGACAAAACCTAATAGTAAACAGCCATCATGTTCGACGTTGGCTTTTCAGAAATGGTGTTGGTGGGTTTGATCGCCCTACTCGTTTTCGGGCCGGAACGCCTGCCCCGTGTTGCCAAAGAAGCAGCCCTGTGGATCAGGAAGGCTCGCTCCATGGCTTCCTCGGTCAAGCAAGAAATTGACAGGGAATTGCAACTGCAAGACTTGAAGGAGTCCATGGACAAACAAAAGCGCGAGATGGAAAGAATGTTGCTGGCTGACAATAGCGCCAACAAACCAACAAAGGATACTCATCTGACAGTGGATTCCAAAAACGACCCATCCGAGGGGATGCATGAGTAGCGCCGACAACTTCGACCATGAACAGCCGTTTGTCTCCCATCTGGTCGAGCTAAGAAACCGGCTGCTACGCTCAATCATCTTCATTTTCGTGTTATTTTTCGGTTTGGCATTCTATGCCAATGAAATCTATGCTTACTTGGCCGGCCCATTGCTAAAGCACATGCCGGCGGGTAGCCAGATGATCGCCATTGATGTGGCATCCCCTTTCCTGACCCCTTTCAAACTGACTTTGGTAGTGTCTGTCTTTCTGTCCGCCCCTTTCATCCTCTACCAAGTATGGGCCTTCGTGGCACCGGGCTTGTACCGACACGAACGCAGGCTCGTGCTGCCGCTGTTAGTGTCGAGTAGCATACTGTTTTATGCCGGCATAGCCTTTGCTTACTACGTTTTATTTCCGTTGTTGTTTGCTTTCATTAACACGACAGCCCCAGCGGGTGTGACCGTGATGACAGACATCAGCAAGTATTTAGACTTCGTGCTAACCATGTTCTTCGCATTTGGCATCTCTTTTGAAGTGCCTATCTTCACGATCTTGCTGGTATGGACTGGCATCGTCAGTCGTGAGTCCTTGATTGATAAACGGCCTTACATTATCGTACTGGCTTTTTTCATCGGAGCAGTGCTGACCCCGCCAGACCCGGTGTCCCAAACCTTGTTGGCAGTCCCGATGTGGCTGCTATTCGAACTGGGCCTTTTCTTTTCGCGTTTTTTCAATGCCAACAGGGATGAGGAACAAAACCCTGAATTGCTTTTGACTGAACCCGATGGAAAAACCAACCAACACATGGCAAGCCCAGAGGATTGACAGCCTAACCTGAATGATTGTCTTATTCACCGATTTTGGCCCGTCTGGACCCTATTTGGGCCAAATGGAGGCTGTGCTGAAGTTGAATGCACCAGGAGTGGACATTGTCAACCTAGTCAGCGATGCCCCGATGGGAGAACCCCGGCTCGCCGCGTATTTGTTGGCGGCCTTGTGCAAGCACTTCCCCAAGGGTAGCATTTTCCTCTGCGTGGTGGACCCAGGAGTGGGAGGGGAACGCTTTCCCATAGTGCTGGAAGCCGACGGGCGATGGTTTGTCGGGCCAGATAACGGCCTGTTCAATACGGTGGCCGCCCAAGCTGAAAACCTGACGTGGCGCATCATCAGTTGGCGGCCGGCCCATCTATCAGCCAGTTTTCATGGCCGCGACCTATTCGCACCCGTTGCGGCAAACCTAACCCTTGGCGACTTTTCTTGGCATCAGGGCAATTGGACAGGCCCAAGCATAAGCGGTTGGCCGAAAGACATAGCCTCCATCATCTATTTCGATCATTACGGCAACGCCATCTCCGGTTGGCGTTATTCCGAATCTTTACAAGGAAGTACATTGTTGATCAATGGACGGAGGATTCCCCAAGCCCGGACTTTTAGCGACTTGGGACAGGGCGAACCGTTTTGGTACAGTAACTCCATGGGTTTGGTCGAAATAGCCGCCAATATGAAGAGGGCCGATGACCTACTGGGACTTCACCTAGGACAAGGCTTCTTGTTTGAGGAAACCCCATGAAAAAGCCCGAACCTTGGACACAACAACGACTAGATCAATGGCGTAAGAGCCGTGCAAACGGTAAAAAACATTTCATCTGGACTCATGGCGTGATTCAATGGGGCGGATTCATGTTTTTCTTTTCCTTAGGATTATTCCAACACAGCCACTATGGCAGTGTTTTCAGCACTCAAGGAAACCTACCGTTTCGGCTAATTTTGGCCTTGTTGGTTTGGATTTTCGTCGGCTATCTCTATGGTCAGTCTCGTTGGCGGAGAAACGAACAAGAGTTCCACTCCCAAAACACTGGCCAATGAAACCGGAGCCTCCAACAACAGCCCTGCCTTTCGATGCCTTCCTTAAACGGCGAACAATGACCCTTCACCCTTAAGCAAGGCAAGCCTTGCCACTCCTAGCATACCTTATGGAAAAATCTTCGATACAATCCTTGCTGCTCTACTGCCGTCCTGGCTTCGAAAAAGAATGTGCTGCCGAAATTCAGGCCCAAGCGCAGAAATTGGACGTGTTGGGTTATTCCAAGGCCAGCCCAGATAGTGGTTATGTGTTGTTCACGCCTTACGAGCCAGACCACATGGCAATACTGACCAAGCAACTGCTGTTTGTCGATTTGTGCTTTGCGAGGCAAATGGTGGCAGTGCTACCGCTGGTATCCGGGCTCCCGGTTGATGACCGGATCAGCCCTCTGCTAGGGGCTGTTTCTGGACTGGCTAGGCAATTTTCAGACGCTTGGCTGGAAACAGCGGACACCAATGATGCCAAGGAACTCTCCGTGTTTGTGCGCAAATTTCAAGGGCCACTGACCCGCTCCATCGTCGATGCTGGTTTGGCAACTAATAAAGCCAACGCCCCTCGCTTGCATCTGTTTTTTCTCAACTCCACCACAGTGTACCTAGGTATTTCCCGGCCAGGCAATTCATCGCCTTGGCCCATGGGCATTCCACGGCTTAAATTTCCCCGTTCGGCTCCCAGCCGATCAACCCTGAAGCTGGAGGAAGCATTATTGTTTTTTTTGGGAGATGACCCAAAATCCTTGCAACCTGGCATGAAAGCTGTGGATTTGGGTGCTGCACCCGGCGGTTGGACTTGGCAGTTGGTGAAGCGTAGCATCCGCGTCACGGCGGTGGATAATGGCCCGATGGACAGGGAATTGATGGATTCCGGCATCGTCGAGCATTTGCGCGTGGATGGATTTCGCTATTTCCCGGCCAAACCGGTGGATTGGCTGGTCTGCGATATGGTGGAACAACCCTCCCGCATCGCCACCCTCATCGGGCGCTGGATGGCCGGGGGCCATTGTCGAAATGCGATGTTCAACCTCAAATTGCCGATGAAAAAGCGTTACGAGGAGTTAAAGCAATGCCGTGCCACCATAGAAGAGACTTTGGACAACGCCGAGGTGCCTTTCAAGCTTGCCTTCAAACAACTCTACCATGACCGCGAAGAAGTGACCGGGTACCTTGTTCGCTTATAAGCAAACCAACGTTGAAGCCCGCTCGAATTTCGATCAATTCGATTCACAATTGCACCATGTTTAAGCAACTAGGGCAGGTAAAATTTGCGAACCCCGCTGAAAAGTGCGATTCTAGGCATCAATCAGCATGGCATGACTAATGCTTATTATATTGTCGAGTGATGACATGTTCTCCTTTGCGTTTATTTTCAGCGTTTGCCCGCCTCATGGCGGGCTTTTTTTGACCCTAAAAAAAACTGTGTACTTCAATTCCTCTCAGCATCAAGGAAAATTAATTGACACCCACACTTTTCGCCACATTCGGATTGCGCAATTTCCAAATGAAACCATCATAAAAGAAATGCAAAGCGCCCAACGTAAAGAAGACCATGGAATAGACGATGAAAGAGGCATATTTTTCCAGCAACAAAACCGTCAATACGATCAATCCTAAATAACCTACCAATATTCCAACCCTGCCCAGTGGAGAATTGGCAACCCAACCAAGCGGACAGTCAGACCTTTTAGGTTCGATATAACTTTTTGTCAAAGCTTGATTGACAATCATGAAATACTCGAATGCGTGTGCGCCAACATAGCCGATAAACCCGACGATAGGGTTAATGAGCATCACGATGAACAGCCCCAAGGTTGCAGCCAAATAGTAATGCTTGGCCTGATTCAACGGACGGCTTAATTCCTCCTTGAACCATTTTCCAGTCAACCAAAATACAATCAGTAAAGTTGGCATCAACAAGAACCCGGCGACGGAACGCATACCGGTCATCATTTCAAAAGCGGACAAATTAGCGCCCCGGATGCCTAGCGAGGCGACACGTTCCATGGTGTTGGGGTCATAGGCCGACCAAAAGACCGCCAATGCCAACCATGCGAACAACAAAGCTAATTCACAACCACCTTCTTTTTGCCCAACCATCCGCCCATAAATGCGCGTGATGCCATAGCGTTGCATCAAAGTGTGCTCAACATTCCAAGCCCCAGCCATAATAGCCAACACCAAAGGGCTGAAATGGATTGCAAAGAAAATCACCCCACCAAATATCAACGGGCTCCAGATGAATAAATTCCGGCGGAGATCAAATCGTTGTTTGTCCCCATAGACTAGGAACAAACTCAGCGGCTGGTGGGTGAATGAAAATAAAAACACCGAGAACATCAGCAACTTCAACCCTGCCGGATTATTAATCACGGTAAGCGCCAACAAGGAGAAAGGAATCCAACTCAGAGTCATCGCAATATCAGGGAATTCCCCGGTGATCCAGCGCGTTTGCTTAGTCAGGCTTGTGTCAACCGCATAGGCCGAAGGCCCGATAATTTTTGTTATTATTCTGTTCACTTGCCCCCCAGTATGATCTTATTGTTGTCATCAAACTGCAAAGATTGAACTAATACCCTCACGCGGTCAAGCAATCCAGATTGTATTCGTAGATTGGATCAAGCGCAGAATAGGGGGTCATACTACACACTTCCCGTATTAAACCATCGTTCAACCCATAAACCAAACCATGTAAATCCGGTTTTTTCCCCCGCCTCCAAGACTTTTGGATAATGGGATTATTGGAAAGGTTGATCACTTGTTCCTTGATGTTGACTTCAACCAACATTTTCCAGCGCTCGTCCAAACTATCAAAATTTTCTATCTGTTGCCGATGCAATCGATAGATATCTTTGATGTTTTTCAACCATTTGTCCGCAAAAGGCAAACTGGGGTTTGGGCGATCCAATGCAGCCTTGATACTACGGCAACGGTAATGGCCACACACAATGATATGCTTAACGTTCAGGACATCCACTGCGTATTCCAATGCGCCCATCAAGCTCAAATCCGTGGAGACGACTTGGTTGCCAATATTGCGATGGACGAGAATCTCGCCCGGTTCGCAATGGGTGATTTCATCCGCGTGGAGCCGACTGTCCGAGCAACCAATCCATAAAATATCCGGGCTTCGGTTTTGGGCTAGATAATTTAGGTAATCAGGATTCGCACTCAGCTTCTCCTGCACCCAAGCCTTATTTTCCAGCATTATTCTTTCAAGCATTTTCATTTTTTTATGACCTCGCCTAGATTCTTATTCCGAAACTGTGTGCCCTAACAGTGTTTACCCCTTGCCCGGAAACAGTCCTACCGAACCCGGTTTGAGTCGCTTGCACGCAACGACGATATCTTCGAGATGGCACTGGAATTTTCCTTTTACATTGGCATCGCTACATTCTCCACAAACCAGTTTTCCAGTATCTTTGACTTCTGCAACATGCCAACCATAGCCTTGGGTTTCACAGAAGACTTTCTCTTTTTTCTTGAGTAGGTATTGATCCGTCGCATTGGCTTCGGCCTCGTTTTTTTCCAGGCATTTGGCAGTTGGCAAGGTGTTACCCATCAAGTCTCTGAAAATGTATTCTGAACCCGATTCCGACGCCGTTCCCATAACCGGGGTTAATGACAGAACTGACAAAAGGAAAAACAATCCCAACTGGGAAAACATTGCTCTCATGTGCGTACCCTCACGTTGTATGTGAAATCAAGCCTAAGCGATTAGTATTCTTTAATGACCCTAATATTCATTTGGGCAGATTCTTCGCTCAATTGCTGTTTTATGGGTTCATATTTCTCGTTCTCGCTCAGCTTGACCATGGCGATGATAGCCACTAAGGCTATCGTGAAACCAGCCAAGTAAATCCAAAAATAATCTTTCTCTTGCTCAACATTCGCGCTCATTGTGTTACCTCATGCCTCAAAAAAAGCTTCAACAACCATTGAAAAAACAGGCTGCGGACAGACGTGACGAAAAAATCTCCGCACCATATAGACGCACACCATCATGTGCGCTTCATTATGATGCATAGTTTCGAGTCAATAGTAAATAGGCTTTTGCCAATTTTTTTCCTTGTTTGGCATTTACTCTAAAATACTGAGTAAAATCATAGGGTGACAAAACATGACGAAGCCGAGTTTGCGAACAACCGAGAGCGGATCTGAACGAACCAGCGAACCCCGCATCTTAAATGACACGTGATAATCGGGGTTGCATGGTTCCTCCCCTGCCCTAGCCCCTGCCGACGGCGTATAATGGTAGACAAGCCGCTGTCGCAGATTCAGCCACTATTTCGCCCAACTCTGCTATTCTGAAACCTCTCTTTCGAGGAGCTTTTTCCGTGGAGCTTAACTGGTCAACTTTTCTGTTAGAAATCTTAAATTTTCTGATTCTGCTGTGGATACTCAAGCGATTCCTCTATCAACCGGTGCTGGACACTATCGCCAATCGTCAAGCGGGCATCGAACAAACCCTGGCAAACGCCCAAACTATCAAGACTGATGCAGAAGCTTTACAAAGCCAATACGAAAGTCGGTTGAAGCAGTGGAATGAAGAACGCGATACAGCAAGGGAGACCCTGCGCCGTGAAATGGCTGAAGAACGGGAACGCCAAATGCTGAACTTGCAAGAAGCTTTGGCGCAAGAAAAAGAAAAGGCAAGGGTCATCGATGAAAAAGAGCGCTTTGACACCTTGCGCAAATACCAAGAAGCCAGCCTGGAACTCGGTGCGCGTTTCACAGCCCGCTTATTGACCCATCTGGCCGGCCAAGACTTGGAAATCCGCCTGTTTGACCTAGCGCTGCGGCAACTGGATACCCTGCCTGTTGATCGCTTGAACGCCATTCGCATGGCCTGCGAAGAGACCCCCGAAGAAGCCGAGGTCGCCACCGCTTTTCCCCTGAAACCTGCGCATAGACAACAGCTTGCGGAAAAGCTGAGTAGCTTGCTGGATATGCCAGTGAACTGCCATTTCGTGGAAGACTCCGAACTATTGGCAGGGCTGTGCATCACCTTGGGCCCGTGGGTGTTTCATGCGAATTTGCAAGCAGAATTGAAAAGCTTTGCCGAATCAGCCCATGAACCCAACTGACACAGATACTTTGCCCGGCTTGCTGGATCGGCAAGCGGCTTGGGTGGACAACTACCGTTTGGACCTGCGGGTGTCCGAACAAGGCGTCGTCGTGTCTGTTGGCGACGGCATTGCTTGGATTTCCGGCCTGCCCTCGGCAGCCATGGACGAAGTGCTGGTTCTGGACGATGGGAGCCAAGCCATGGTGTTCGACCTTAACCAAGGCTTGCTAGGGGCAATATTGTTGCGCGACACAGCAAAACTGACTTCTGGTACCTTGGTTCGCCGTGCCGAACAGGCTTTATCCATTCCTGTCGGCAATGTCATGCTTGGACGAGTGGTCGACCCACTCGGATTGCCATTGGATGGCCTGGCACCGCTGGCTCATAACGGTCATCAACGACTGGAACGCAATTCACCCGCCATCATCGCCCGCGATTTCGTCCAACGACCCTTGTATACAGGGATCAAGATTGTCGATGCATTGGTTCCCGTCGGCAAAGGACAGCGACAACTCATCATAGGGGACGAGGGATTGGGGCGTAGCGCCTTGGGCATTGATGCGGTCATCAACCAACACGATCAAAATGTCTATTGTGTTTATGCGCTGATTGGCCAGAAGCGGTCCACCGTAGTCAACACCATCCAGATACTGAAGGAGCATGGAGCGCTGGACTATACCTGCGTCGTAGTTGCCGAAGCCAGCGCCCTGCCGGGCTTGAAACACCTCGCACCCTATGCCGCCTGTGCCATTGCCGAATATTGGATGGAGCGCGGACATGACACCTTGGTGGTTTACGACGACTTGTCCACCCATGCCCGTACTTACCGCGAGCTATCCTTGCTGCTAAGGCGACCCCCGGGCCGCGAAGCCTATCCTGGTGATATTTTTTCCATTCACGCGGGTCTGTTGGAACGGTCGACTTGCCTCAACACTGCCCATGGCGGAGGCAGCATGACCGCCCTGCCCATCGTTGAGACCCAGCAAGGCGACATCGCCAGTTACATCCCCACCAATTTGATTTCGATCACCGACGGGCAAATTTATCTGGATGCCGATTTATTCGCCGCCGGCTTTCGGCCTGCCATCGACATAGCCCGCTCTGTCTCGCGCATCGGAGGACGGGCGCAGCACCCTGCCATCAAGGCCGAGGCGGGGCGAATGAAGCTGGACTATCTGCAATTTTTGGAATTGGAAGTGTTCACCCGTTTTGGCACCAAACTGGATGCTGCCATGGAAAAGCCCTTGCGCCGTGGCCGGTTGCTGAGGGAAATTCTAAAGCAAGACCGGCTGGCCCCCTTACCCATCACCAGCCAAATGGCTTGGTTAGTCGCCTTCAACGACGGCTTGCTGGATGCCTTTGAACCAGAAAAAGTGAGCACCCAGTTGGAACAACTTTATTTGCATGTGAGTGAGTCCGACTTGGCCTTGGAGGACAGCCGCGACAAGTGGAGCCAGTCGGTGGCGGAATGGTTCTGAAAATCGGCGGGTTAAGCAACAAACCGGTGGCAACCTTCAATGGTACATGGTTTTCAATAAGCCGAATTCCCGAATTCCGCCGCGCTTCATCTGGGCAACAACGACCATGAGCCGTCGCCATGAACTGGAACAGCGACTGCGTAAACTGGGCGAAATCGGCGAAATAATGCGCTCGATGAAAAACCTCGCATTGATGGAAACCCGCAAACTGGCCCGTTTCCTCGATGCTCAGGAAGAATCCGTACACATGATTGAAATGGCAGCGGCGGATTTCCTGAAATTCCATCCTAACATCGATTATCAAGCCATTGCTGGCAAGCAAATTTTTTTATTAGTGGGTTCGGAACGTGGCTTCTGCGGGGATTTTAACGAAGAATTGCTCAACGCGCTTGGATCGCAGACTTCTCCCGACTCTCCCATCCTAGCCGTCGGTGGCAAACTCTGCACGAGGCTAGATAAACATCCCGGTTTGATGGGTCAATTCGACGGGCCGGCGGTTGCCGAAGATGTGCCAAAAACACTCAACCAGTTAATACCAGCCATTGGGCACTTGCAAGAAACCCAAGCCTGCCATGGCTTGACGGTTCTGCACCATCGTAGCGGCATTGAGGGCATCGCCCGAAAATCACTGCTACCGCCTTTCACCGAAGGCAGCAAAACCGTAGCCGCACTGTCCCACCCCTCCCCTGCTGAACCTCTCACCAGAGAGTTTTTTTGCCGAATTGGTTCATCATTATTTATTTGCGGCATTGCATGAAATTTTTTACACCTCTTTGATGGCGGAGAACCAACGCCGCATCCAACACCTTGAGGGGGCGATTCAGCGTTTGGAGGAAAAGAATGAAAACTTGGCTAGAAAATCACGGACTTTGCGGCAAGAGGAAATCACCGAAGAAATTGAAGTCATCTTGTTAAGTGTGGAGGGTAATGGTTATGCGTGGCATTGATAAATAAAAACATGATTGCACTAAGGTGGTTGCTACTGATTCCTGCTACTATCGCCGGATGGTACGCAATCTTTGCCGCCGCACTATTCACCCACTTTTATGTGGAGCAGCACTTTTGTCCCCCTGAGGATTTGGTGTCTGGATTCTGTCATAACGCCAAAATTCAGTGGATACTCGCAGCGTTGATACACGTCTCAGTTGGGCTATCTTCGATCACAGTGATTGGGACCGCCACCATGGTGGCGCCGTCTCATAAGAAGCAAACCGCTAGGGCCATTCTCGCAGTAGGGATTGTTGTGGCAGCCTATTTCGGCTTTGTAGCCCATTCATGGTCGTTATTCTTGGCTGCGGCCATAGGCGGCATACTTGGGGTTTTTTTTTGCCATCAATATTTTAATATAGGGTTTATCGAGAATTTGCCATCGGAAAACAAATCATGACTGAATCAACCGCTGCTGAAATTGCCACCGGCCTCAAGCCTTTGTCTCATCTTTCCCATCCACGTGAAGTCATCCGCCAATTCACCCCCAATTGGTTTGCCGCCACCATGGGGACCGGAATACTCTCATTAGCCTTAACCCAATTTCCGGTTTATATTCCGGGTTTAAGGGCTATTGCCGAGGGCTTATGGTTTTTTAACATATTCCTGTTTTGCCTGTTTTCTCTGATCTATACTGCTCGCTGGATATTCTTCTTTGACGGTGCGCGGAGAATATTCGGTCATTCTGTGGTATCCATGTTCTTTGGCTGCATACCCATGGGACTCGCCACTATAATCAATGGCTTATTAGCATTCGGATTGCCACGCTGGGGACATATTGCAATAGATATTGCCATTAATCTTTGGTATGTCGATGCAGTTCTCGCATTTATCTGTGGGGTTTCCATCCCCTATTTTATGTTTACCCGACAGAGTCATTCCTTCGATCATATGACGGCAGTTTGGCTACTGCCCGTGGTCGCGGCTGAAGTCGCTGCCACTAGCGGGGGATTTTTAGCCCCGCTGATGCCCGATGCCAGCAGTCAGTTGACTACCATTATTGTCAGCTATGCCCTTTGGGCTTGTTCAGTGCCCGTCGCGATGGGCATACTGGTTATCTTGTTGTTACGCATGGTATTGTATAATCTACCGCAAGCTAATATGGCGGCTTCATGCTGGCTCGCGCTAGGGCCTATCGGAACTGGGGCGCTAGGTTTGTTGGTTTTCGGTGATGTATCACCCGACATCTTCATCAATAACCATCTGGAGCATTATGCGGAAGGTACGCGGGGCTTTAGTTTAATCACTGGAACCATACTCTGGGGTTATGGGCTTTGGTGGTTTTCCATCGCCCTGCTCATCACGCGGCGTTATCTGCATGAGGGGTTTCCATTCAACCTAGGTTGGTGGGGATATACTTTCCCATTAGGGGTTTATGCGATTGCCACCCTAAAATTATCGACACTACTGCCAATCCTCGCATTTAAGGTTTTTGGCGGAATACTGGTGATTATTTTAGCCATCCTATGGCTAATCGTCGGCAAACGCACAGTCAGCGGCGCTTGGCGCGGAGACCTGTTTGTATCGCCTTGTTTGAGTGACGAGAATTGTGCTTCAGCCCGGCCCCGAATTAGCCCCATCTTGTAATAAGGGAAATTCATGCTTAAGATTTGAACCACTCGAAAGGGTGTCCCATCGCATCACTAGCGGGTGACAGTCAGCTTCCATGGGTGTAATATTTTTTTCATCGTCCCAACCAGCCTAATTTAAGAAACCAAACATGAGCCTCATTAAACATTTGCATCATGCTTCCTTGGTCGCATCCGACCTCGCCGCCTCCCGTGCCTTTTACGAGGGCGTGTTGGAACTGCCTATCAACCCCACCCGCCCCAAGCTGCCCTATGACGGCATTTGGTACGACATTGGCGATTCGATGATTCACCTGCTGGTGGTGCCGAACCCGGACAAGGATGCCGTCCGGCCCGAGCATGGCGGGGTTGACCGTCATACGGCCTTGATGGTGACTGATTTTGATGAATTGATTGCCCGCTTGGAAAAGGCCGGCATCCCCTATAGCGCCAGCAAATCTGGGCGAAAAGCCCTGTTCTGCCGCGACCCTGACGGGAATGCGCTAGAGTTCATGGGATGACTTTCCACGTCAACTCCAATCTGTGAGCGGCTTTGCCAATCAAATGAGTGACAGGATAAACAGGATTTACAAAGATGATTCAATGGGCTTACAGTAGTCTAATCCTGCAATTCCTGTCCATTCTCAAAAAGTAATGAGTTTAGCCTCTACATTCCGCTCGGCTTGACATCTTCCATACGCATGACAAACTCGCCATTTTCCCGGTCGGCAAAGAAATAAGCCAGAGAACGGCGGACGGTTTCAAAGGCAAGGTCATCCCAAGGAATGTCTTTTTGCAGGAATAAACGGGTTTCCAAGCTTTCATAGCCGGGAAAGTGCACTTCATTGACCATACGAGCACGGAAAAACACATACACTTGGGATATATGCGGTAAGCTGTACAGATTGTAAAGCGACTCGATTTCCACCTCCACATTGGCCTCCTCCATCGCTTCGCGGCAAGCCGCCGCTGGGAGGTTCTCGCCCATTTCCATGAATCCAGCCGGTAAGGTCCAAAAGCCAAGACGTGGCTCAATGGCCCTGCGGCATAGCAAAACATGCTCGCCCCAGACCGGGATACACCCCACAATGACTTTCGGATTGATATAATGGACAGTGCCACAGGCTTCGCAAAGGTGACGCAAGCGGTCATCACCCTTGGGTATGCCCATGCTCACAGGTGAACCGCATTGGCAACAGAATTTCATTGTTCGCTTACCACCCAGTTCAGGCCGTCATGCCGTCAATCAGGCGGTCTTCCAACTCCACCCGTAGCGCCAATGCTTCGCTCAACACATTCAATGCACCCGGTAATTCAATCCGCAAGGAATCCTCCGAAATAGTTTCAAATTTATCATTAAAATCCAATGCAACCCCTGTTGTTTCAACCATTTGTGGAAATAAATCTTCGGCCAAGGCCAACACTTGAACGCGGTGTTCGCACCCATTGACCAAATGATGGAAAATTCCAAAATGCTCAAGCGATATATAATCGATCAATTCTTGGCAAAATTGCCGCACCAAGGGCTCCAAGTTTTGTTCCGCTGTGTAAGGCTTTAGGCTGACAAGTTGCTCGCACAATGCCCAAACTTGCCGCCTTTTTTCAATCAATTCATGCGCCAATTTGTGCGTCTGTTGCCGACGCTCGCAAAAACTTTGGTTGTTCATATAATTAATAGTTTTTCTTGTGGTTCAATTTGGGCATACTTTAGGCTATAGCGCTCGGCGGAACAATCACCCTGAGCAGGAAACTTTTCGGGGCAAGACTGCCTCCCTTTTAAACTTGAACAAATTTAAGGTTTTTTAACGGATGAATGTACTCATCGTCGGCGGCGGTGGCCGCGAACACGCCCTTGCCTGGAAAATAGCGCAATCGCCCTTGGTGCACAAGGTTTTCGTCGCCCCTGGCAATGCTGGCACGGCATTGGAACCCGGGGTCGAAAACATACCCATCGAAGCTGATGACTTGATAGCACTGCGCTATTTCGCGCTGGAACATGGTGTTACGTTAACCATCGTCGGACCTGAAGCACCATTGGTCGAGGGTATTGTCGATAATTTCCAAGCAGTCGGCCTAAAATGTTTTGGCCCTAGTCAGGCAGCCGCCCAACTGGAAGGTTCCAAAGCATTCTGTAAAGATTTTCTCACCCGCCATGGCATTCCGACAGCGGCTTATGCGAGTTTCACTGATGTGGCTGACGCATCGGCCTACATTTCCACGATGACCGCTCCCATCGTCGTCAAAGCCGATGGCCTGGCTGCTGGCAAAGGGGTGGTGATTGCGCAAACCCAAGCCGAGGCACTGACTGCCGTTAAAGACATGCTGACTGGCAACGCCTTCGGTGAAGCAGGAAACCGTGTCGTGATCGAGGAATTTCTGGTAGGCGAGGAAGCCAGCTTCATCGTCATGGCAGACGGAACCCATGCCTTGGCACTTGCCACCTCCCAAGACCACAAAGCCCGCGATGACGGGGATAAAGGGCCGAACACTGGCGGCATGGGAGCATACTCCCCCGCCCCGGTGGTGACTGTGGACATTCACGACCGGGTCATGCGCGAAGTCATTGAACCCACCTTGGCTGGCATGAGCAAGGACGGGATACCCTATACCGGCTTTTTATACGCTGGATTGATGATAGCCAAAGATGGAACAATCAAAGTGTTGGAGTTCAACTGCCGCTTCGGCGACCCGGAAACCCAACCCATCCTAATGCGCTTGCAAAGCGATCTGGTTAAGTTATGCCTCGCGGCGGTTGACGGCAAACTGGATCAAGTCAGCGCGGAATGGGACCCCCGCCCTGCCTTAGGCGTGGTGATGGCAGCCGGGGGTTATCCCGGCGACTATCGCAAAGGCGATCCGATTGGTGGATTGCCGGAATTACACTCAGAGGATTCCAAAGTCTTCCATGCAGGCACCCGCCACCACGATTTCCACATCGTCACTGCGGGTGGGCGTGTCCTCTGTGTCTGCGCCTTGGGTGACACCGTGGCTGATGCCCAACGAAAAGCCTACGAAGTGGCAAAAAAAATCCGCTGGAAAGGGGCTTTTTATCGCAAAGACATAGGCCATAAGGCAATCGAGAGACGCTAAACCATGCTAGAAAAATTGTTCACTGCAACGGGAATGAGAAAATTGGCGGAGTTGCCAGACCCAAGCACGGCCCTGCCGGGGCGGGACAAGCCGATGCCCGTGCCGGACAAGCATTTTGTCAACGGTCACGCGATGCTGCCCCCTTACCCCCAAGGCATGGAAACCGCCTTGTTCGCCATGGGATGCTTCTGGGGCGCTGAGAGGCGCTTCTGGCTACAAGCGGGGGTGTATCTGACAGCCGTAGGCTATGCTGGCGGTTTTACGCCCAATCCGACCTATGAGGAGGTGTGCAGCGGATTGACCGGGCACACCGAAGCGGTGTTCGTAGTGTTTGACCCGAAGCTGGTCGATTATCGCCAATTGCTCCGGGTGTTTTGGGAATCGCACGACCCCACTCAAGGCATGAGGCAGGGCAATGACCGTGGGACACAGTATCGATCTTCCCTTGGCGCATATTCCGAGCAGCATAAGCTGCAAGCGCTGGCATCGCGACAGGGTTATCAGGAACGGCTGACACAATCTGGTTTTGGCCCCATTACCACCGAGATTCTCGCCTACCCCATATTTTATTTTGCGGAGGCTTACCACCAACAATATTTGGCGAAGAATCCTAACGGTTATTGTGGGCTAAAAGGCACTGGCGTTTCCTGCCAGTGACGCGGGATCACAAGAAGGGACTCAGTTAGAACATGATTAAATCAGCACAATAATATTTTACTGATTCAATAATCAATTATTCAGAAAAATCACTTCAACAACGCGGAGACCCTTGATGGAAAGAATTGTTTTCTCCTTAATGATGATCGGACTATTGACACTATCCGGCTGCGCCACCTCGCCGATGGGACGCAACCAACTGATTATGATGTCGGACGCTGAAATGAATGCAATGGGCAATCAAGCATTTCTTACATTGGTGCAAAAAACCCCGGTGGTCAAGGACCCGCAGGCCAATGCCTATGTGGATTGCGTGGCATCGGCCTTAATCCGCGAGGTGGGAGGTCAATGGCAAGTGGCTGTGTTCCAAGATGGGGATGCCAATGCCTTCGCCCTTCCGGGAGGCAAGATTGGCGTCAATTCCGGAATGTTGAACGTGGCCGCCAACCAAGACCAACTGGCCGCCGTCATCAGTCACGAGGTATCGCATGTATTGGCCAAGCACAGCAATGAACGCATGTCGCAGCAATCCGCCACGAAACTAGGTCTAGGGCTAATCCAAGCGGTGGCCAGTGCAAAAGGCTACAATAGCTCAGCGATGATGGGCGCTTTAGGCTTGGGGGCGCAATATGGGATATTATTACCCTATAGCCGGGTTCAAGAGAGCGAGGCCGATTTGATGGGGCTGGATTTGATGGCGAAAGCCGGTTTCAACCCGACAGAAAGCGTCAATCTTTGGATTAACATGGGCAAGTCCAGCGGTGGAAACCAACCTGCCGAATTCCTATCCACCCACCCATCCCATGACACGCGGATACAGGACTTAAAAAATAGAATGCCTCAAGCGATGGAACTCAGCAAAAAAGCACATGCGGCAGGGAAAAACCCTCAATGCGAGGATTTGGCAAGGCGTTAAGCAATAGAACCTTCGAATATTCATGAATGAAGAACCCCTAATCAGTATTCCCGAGCCCGTCATCTCCGACAACTCCGCTTGGATGAATTTGCGTTGGTTTTTTGTGCTGCGCAATCTGTTGATCTGCGTGGAGGCTTTAAGCGTCCTCATCAGCGTTTACGGTCTTGACATACCGCTGCATCAAACTGCTTTAACCGGGATCATCACCTTGCAAGTCGCCCTAAATTGGTACACTTGGCTGCGCTTGGATAGTGACCGCCCGGTGACGCCGGCCGAACTGTGCCTACAGCTTGGATGGGACATTTTGGCCATAACCGCCATACTTTACTTCACTGGCGGTGCGACCAATCCGCTGACTTGGTTTTTCCTGCTTCCTTTGATTATCGCCGCAATTGTATTGCCGCAGACCTTCACTTGGTATTTGGTCATATTCGCCTCGTCCTGCTATACCATATTGATGTTATATTACGAACCCTTGCCGCTCATCGTACCGATGACGGTGAACGATAACAGCTTGGTTGACCATCATGTCATGATGGATCATGACGACATCAGAGTACATGTATTTGGCATGTGGTTTGGTTTTGTTTTCAGCGCGGTGTTAGTGGCCTATTTTGTGGTTGGCATGGCAGATTCCTTGCGCAAACTTGACCGCAAGCTGGCGAACGTCAGGGAGCAGACGCTGCGCAACGAACGTGTGGTTGCGCTTGGCACCTTGGCGGCAGGCGCTGCCCATGAAATGGGGACACCCTTGGGCACCATGGCCATATTGATCCATGAAATGGAGAAGGAATATGAATATTCCGAGGATTTGCACCAAAAAATGAAAATCTTGCGCGAGCAAGTGAATCGATGCAAGTCCGCGCTTTCTGTGATGTCTGCATCGGCAGGCGCGATCCGTGCAGAATCAGGGCGAATCATGCCAATTTCCCGCTATCTCGACGAAGTGGTTGCCACTTGGCGGCAACAGGGATTGGACACCGAATTGGACTATGTGAAGGCGGGGTTTGAACCTTCACCCAACATTTTAGCCGAGCGAACCTTGACCCATGCATTGATCAACATTTTGAACAATTCTTCCGATGCCTCGCCCCATAGCATCCGGCTGAGGACCCGTTGGACCCTAGATTATGCGATTTTGGAAATATTGGACGAAGGCCCTGGCATTTCCCCCGCAATTTCCGCAACCTTGGGCAAAGACCCTGTCTCAAGCAAGGAGCATGGCTTAGGTGTCGGATTGTTCTTGGCTTTCGCCGCCATTGAACGCTTGGGCGGAAAAATAAAAATGCAGCCTCGGACGGATAAGCGCGGCACTTTGACCCGAATCACCCTGCCCGTAACCAAAGAGACTGGTGATGCCTGATATGCCCATCAAATTGCCGGATCATTCCGAACAACCTCGCATGTTGCTGGTGGATGATGATGCAACTTTTTGCATGGTCTTGAAAATGGCAATGGAAAAGCGCGGATTCGACGTGTTCGTCGCCCATGACTTGGCAAGCGGCATCGACTTGGCGGACAAGGCCGAACCCGAATTTGCTGTCATCGACTTGCGCATCGGCCATGAATCAGGGCTTACGTTGGTCAAGCGTCTAGTCGAATTGGATGATCACACCCGCATCGTCATGCTGACTGGCTTTGCCAGCATCGCGACGGCGGTGGAAGCGATCAAACTCGGTGCCATCCACTATTTGACCAAGCCAGCGGACGCCGATGAAATCGTTGCCGCCCTGCACAAGGACGGCGGTGACGAAAGTGTCGAGATCAAGGATAAACCACTGTCCGTCAAACGTTTGGAGTGGGAGCATTTGCAAAAAATACTCGTAGAGCACGACAACAATATTTCCGCAGCCGCCCGCGCACTGGGAATGCACCGGCGCACCTTGCAAAGGAAATTGGAAAAGCGCCCGGTCAGGAATTGACCGGGACACTCGCCAACCAAACCCTATCCCAGCCGATCATTTTTTGACAAAATGCCCACCATCAACCATTAGGAGTACAAACCATGTCAGACCACGTTTATAAAATCATCGAACTCGTAGGCTCATCCACCGTCAGTTCGGACGAGGCCATCCGCAATGCCATCACCGAAGCCAGCAAAACCCATTCGCACATCAATTGGTTTCAAGTGGTTGAAACGCGTGGTCATGTCGTCGATGGCAAAGTTGCCCACTTCCAAGTGGTGGTAAAAGTCGGCTTCAGACTGGAAGTTTGACCGCCCAAGCAGCACGAATCACAGCCTGCGCCCCAAAGCCATTAACTTAAGCCGTTCGTGGTGAGCCTGTCGAACCATGAACGGCCTAATCGCCAGTGATTTGGATATTTCCGTCCACCCTTCGACAGGCTCAGGGCGAACGGAAAAATTGTTAAGTTAATGGCTTTGAGCCTGCGCCTGCGTCATTTGACAAAGGCGTATTGGCTAGGGGTTGTAATTATTCGCGAAGCGCACAAGCACTGGAAATAGTTGAAATCAAGCCATGAAGGATTTGACAGACGAAATCCAAGTCTACTTGCTACCCCTCAATCAATTTGACGACGCCATCGTCAACCGAAGCTTGCAACTGCTGACCGATGAAGAACAGGGTAGCGCCGCACGGATACGCCACGGGGAAACCCATCGCAATTTTGTCATGGTCCGCAGCCTTTTGCGCGTTCTGCTTGCTCGACACTTTCGCGGTGAACCCGGCACCATTCAGCTTGCCTTTAGCCCGAAGGGCAAACCCCGCCTTGCTGGAACTGAACCGGACCAAGGATTGGTTTTCAATGTTTCTCATTCGGGCGATTACGGGTTGATCGCAATCACTTACGACACCGCAATGGGCGTGGACGTGGAACGCTGGCGTAGCCACTCGAATCCAGAAAGCATCGCCGATCGCTGCTTCTCAGCCGAAGAACTGGCCTATTGGAAAGCATTGCCACCGGAACACCAGCTTCAAGCCTTCCATGCCTTGTGGAGCTTCAAGGAAGCCTTTGCCAAAGCCACCGGGGAAGGCATCTCCATAGGCTTGGAATCTTGTGCCATAAGCCTGCCCACCCATCCCCGCTTGATTTCCATCCCCGAGCGTTTCGGTTCGCCGGAGGATTGGTGGCTCAATGATATTGATGCCGGAGACGGTTACAGTGCAGGAATCTGTTATCGCGGCGACCAACGCAAACTTCACTACGCCGAACCAAGGGAATTGGTGAATTATTTATTTAACTTGGTGATTTAAGCTTAAAAACCGTTGAAAATGGAATACCTCTTCTGTATGCTAAGGGGGCTGTTGGTCAACCCGGTCAAGCTTGCCTCGAATTTAATCTTGCGGTTAAACATGATGGTCTGATAAACAGTTCGAATATACCGTCGTTGCGACGATGATGGCGGATTGATACCGGCTCGCATGAGCGTTCACCAGTTAGTGAGATGTTGTAGTTATGTCACAAGAGCAAAAAGGAACCGTTAAATGGTTCAATGAAACAAAAGGATATGGTTTTATCCAGCGCGAAAAAGGCAGTGATTTATTCGTCCATTTCCGATCCATCGTCGGCAGCGGTTTTAAAACGCTCAAGGAAGGGCAAGCCGTCAGCTTCGTCGAGATCGAAGGCCAGAAAGGCCCGCAAGCCGATAACGTTACCGTGCTTTAAGGCTTTCCCTGTGCTTACGAAAAGCAGGCCACACAGAGTCGGCCTGCTTTTTTCATTCTTCCGCGAAGGCAATCCTTCCCAGCGGAATCCGGGCCCACTGTATATGTTTCCGACACCCCATTGTGTTTACGTCGGTGATCGGGCCCTTCGATTTTTTCTCAATTCGAGTCCCCCATCCTGATGCAAGACCAAGACAACGAAATTAATTTCTCTTTTTCCGACTTAGCCCTCTCCCCTCAACTATTGCAAGCCATACGGGAAATTGGCTATGAAACCCCATCGCCCATTCAAGCCGCCAGCATCCCACCCTTGTTGGAGGGTCACGATCTGCTTGGACAAGCGCAAACAGGGACCGGCAAGACTGCTGCTTTCGCCCTGCCCATCCTAAACAACATCGACACCTCCCGCCGAGAACCGCAGGCATTGGTGTTGACGCCCACCCGAGAACTCGCCCTGCAAGTGGCCGAGGCTTTCCAAAGCTATGCCCGCCATCTGCCCGATTTCCATATTCTGCCTATTTACGGTGGGCAAGGCATGGATACGCAATTGCGTCAACTGCGACGCGGTGTGCATGTCATTGTCGGGACACCGGGCCGGGTGATGGATCATATGCGGCGCGGCACATTGACCCTCGCCGGGTTGACCACCTTGGTGTTGGACGAAGCCGATGAAATGCTCAAAATGGGTTTCATCGACGATGTGGAATGGATTCTTGAACAGTCGCCGCCGGAAAGGCAGATTGCATTGTTTTCCGCCACGCTACCCGAAGTCATCCGCAAAGTGGCCAGGCGTCACTTGCGCGACCCCAAGGAAGCCAAGATCGAGAACAAGACGGTCACGGTGGAAGCCATTTCCCAACGGTACTGGCCTGTCACCGGAACCAACAAGCTGGACGCACTGACCCGCATTTTGGAGGTCGAAGATTTCGACGCCATGTTGATTTTCGTGCGCACCAAAATCGCCACCGAGGAATTGGCTGAAAAGCTGGAGGCGCGCGGATATTCAGCCGGTGCGCTGAATGGCGACATGAGCCAAGCGCTACGCGAAAAGACCGTCGAGCGGCTGAAGAAAAAATCCTTGGACATCGTGGTTGCCACCGACGTGGCGGCGCGCGGTCTGGACGTGGATCGAATCAGCCATGTGGTCAACTACGACATCCCCTATGACACCGAAGCTTACATTCACCGCATCGGTAGAACGGGCCGTGCAGGCCGTAAAGGCCACGCCATTCTCTTTGTCGCCCCCCGCGAACGGAGGATGTTGGGCGCCATCGAAAAGGCCACCCGACATCGCATTCGGGAAATGCACTTGCCCACCCGCGAAGACATCGCCGAACGTAGGGTCGAGCAATTTAAAGAATTGGTGATGACGACTTTGGAAGCCGAAGAACTGAGCTTCTACCGGGAATTCGTGCAAAAGCTTGGCAAAGAGCAGAATCTAGCCCCGCTCGACATCGCCTCGGCATTGACCTATTTGGCACAGAAAGACCGTCCGTTGATTCCGGTGGAAAAAAACATCCACTCCTCCGATCACTATGACGACGGGCGCGACAGTCGGCGTCGTGCGGAGCGCAACGACCGCCACGATCGCGGTGAACGTCTGGATCGTGGTGAACGACCCGACCGTGGAGGGGAGAGGCGCGAGCGACCACCCCGTGACCGTGAACGTGACCGCGAATTCGATGCGTCGGGCACACTTTACCGCATCGAGGTCGGGCGTAATGACGGGGTCGCCCCCAAGGACATCGTTGGGGCAATCGCCAACGAAGCAGGCATTTCGGGCAAGTCCATCGGTCATATCAAAATCTATGACGAATTTTGCACCGTTGGTCTGCCTGCAGATATTCCTGAACAAACCTTGAAACGCATGGAACGAATCTTTATCATGGGCAAGCCTATCAATATCAGGCTATGGACGGGTGAACCACCACCGGCAACCTATGCCAAACGGCGGACTTACCCACCCAAACGGGAAGACTAAACCCATCCCTCCCCGGCGGCACAGCCGCCGGGGGACTAACCGGCAAACCCAAAAATGCCTGTTTTTGCAGATGCCATCTGTTTCACTATTTTAATGAAAAGGTAAAAATAACATGAAAGCCTTGATTCAATTAAAGTTAGTCTGGTTGCTTGCTATCCTGCTGCTTGGCCTGCAAGGGTGTGCCACCATGACCCCAAGCGAAATCAACCAGAAACGCGCCGAAACCCGCGCCATGGCGGATCAAACCTTGACACTGGTGACGCAACAATATCCCGGAGCCAAGTCACTGCTTAAAAAGTCAGCCGGCTACGCGGTGTTCAGTAATTTTGGCTTCAAAATCATGTTTGGCGGCAGTGCCAGAGGCGACGGCCTTGCGTTCAACAACGCCACCCGCCAAACGATCTTCATGAAAATGATTGAATTGCAACCCGGTTTCGGGTTTGGTGCCCAAAAGTTTAAGGTTGTCTTTATCTTCGACAATCAGAAGGCTTTTGATGATTTCGTGAACTCGGGATGGGAATTTGGTGCAAACACAGCCGCTTCCATAAAAAGTGACTCTCAAGGTGTTGGTGGCGAGTTGGGGACCGTGGTTTCTCCCGGTGTCCACATGTACCAACTCAGTGAAACTGGGGCGATTGTCGGCATCAGCATCACCGGGGCCAAATATTACAGAAACGACGACTTGAATTGACCAGTCAGATCTGATCCAAAGGGAGGCATGGATACGGCTTAAACACCAACAATCCATCCCCTCGTGAAAACGCCACCCAAGCAAGGATGCTAGGGTGGCGCAAACGTATAAACCTAAAAACAGCAGTTGGAATCCAGAAAAAGCCGTTCGTGCTGAGCCTGTCGAAGCATGAACGGATTTCTCCGCGTTCACCCACCGGGTGCGGCCACAAAATCCCTTTACCCTTCGACTGGCTCAGGGCGAACGGATTTTGTGGTCGCGCAAGCGCCGTTTTTAGGATGAAAAACTCGCGCCAGTCTCTAAACTAAACTCTCTAAATAAGCCGTCAAACCGACATTCAGCACTGACCGTTGATTAAAAATTCGCCTATTCACCATCCGCAGAAAAGCCCATTTCTGGCTTTTGCTCGCGTAACAGCAAATTGCGGACGGCTTCCATCGGGGACAGTCCTTCGTTGAGAATCCGATAAACTTGCTCGGTGATGGGCATATCCACTCCATGGGTTTGTGCCAGACGCTGGATGACCCCCGCCGTCACCACTCCCTCGATTTCCTGGCCGATTTGATCGATGACAAGCTCCTTGGACAAGCCCTTGCCCAATCCCAAACCAAAACGACGGTTGCGCGACTGGTTGTCGGTACAGGTCAGGATCAAATCACCCACTCCGGCCAGCCCCATCAAGGTTTCGGGCTTGCCGCCCAAAGCCAGTCCTAGCCTCATCATTTCAGCCAACCCGCGGGTGATCAATGCGGCCCTTGCATTGGCGGCGAAACCCAAACCGTCGGCCATGCCCGCAGCAATCGCCAAGACATTCTTGGTGGCCCCGCCCAACTGAACGCCTATTACATCGTCTGTGGTGTAGGCACGAAAATGGGGGTTATGCAACAAGCCTGCCATTTCACGGGCAAATGCTTGGGATTTTGAAGCGACGGTAATAGCCGTGGGCAAGTCGTTGGCGACTTCGCCGGCAAACGTGGGCCCAGACAACACGGCCGCCGGGGTTTCAGGCCCAAGGGTTTCAGCAACGACTTGATGCAGCATTTTGCCGCTGCGGCACTCCAAACCCTTGGTGGCCCAGGCGATTTTGGGCGTGGGTGACAGTTCGGGCAACAATTTGGGCAATAAATCGCGAAAGGCGTGGCTGGGTACGGCAATCAACAGAATTGACGAAACCCTGACCGCCTCATCCAAATTGTCGGTGACAAACAAGTTTTCGGGAAACATCGCACCGGGCAAGTAACGCTGATTGCAACGGTCTGCGTTTAATGCCGTGACATGTTTGGCATCGCGCGCCCAAAGCGTGACCTTGTGCCCATTTCGAGCAAGCAACAAGGCCAGCGCCGTTCCCCAAGAGCCCGCCCCGAACACTCCAACCGATTTTGACATGGGCTAAAGCGAACGGAAAGGATCAATTCAAGGTATTGGACGTTTGATTGTTTTGCTGCTGCAGATGCTGCATGTAGAGGGCGTCGAAATTCACCGGAGCCAACAGCAGAGGTGGGAACCCTCCCTTAATGACCAAGTCGGACACCGCCTCTCGAGCATAAGGGAATAGGATGGTGGGGCAGTAGCTGCCGATCATGGGTGCCAGTTCTTGCTCGGAAAAACCGTTCACGGTGAACACACCGGCTTGAGTCAGTTCCACCAAATAAGCGGTCTTTTCTTCCAACTTGACAGTGACGGTGACGGTTAGGCCGACCTCATAGAGACCATTTTCCAAACCTTGCGCGTTGCTGGCCAGATTGAATTCGACCTTAGGCTCCCATTGCTGGGTGAATATCACCGGTGAGTTTGGGGTCTCGAAAGAAACATCCTTGACATAGAGCTTCTGGATGATGAATTGTTTTTCCTGGGTATCTTCTGCCATTTTATATTCTCGGGTGTGGGTTACTTTTTATGCTTCTTAACGAGTGGGAGCTTTTGGTCTTGCCAAGTCAATATGCCCCCTTCAAGATAATAGACTTGGGTAAAGCCTTCCTTTACCAGTTGCTTGCAGGCTTCCTTGGAGCGCGTGCCTTGCTGGCAGTAGACTAGTATGGGTGCGTCCTTGTTTGCTTCAAATTCATACATTTTTTCCTTCAGCCTACCCAAGGAGATGTGATGCGCCCCTTCAATGTATCCCTTGGCGTATTCGTGGGGCTCCCGCACATCAATGACCACGGTCTGGTCCTGATTCAAAAGTTCGACCGCACGGGCGGGCGTTGCAAGCTTGTATTTGCGAGTCAGGGTGTCGAACAAATCATGAAGCAACAGCACGGTCACGATAAAGTACCCACTGCTCAACAGCATGTGATTATTAATGAATTGTAGGATCCGTTCAATTTCCATTCATTTGCCTTTGTAAGTTTGCTTGAATATCAGCATAGTGTGTAACGCTTGATATAGTAATTAGTAATTTAATGTTTCGCTTGTCTAACCAAATTTGTCAACTCCTGGTTAATTTGGTATTTTCAGTTGTTGAGCTACAGCCGCACTCACATCAACAAGCCCGACAGCATCACGAACACACGCAAAAAATATTTTGCCTATAGCGGACGCGAGAACACTCATTCAACGCGACGAACAATCCAAAAACCGTTACAATAATGGACAAGACTGACACAATCTTTGGAAACGGCTGACAAAACCATAGCCGTTGCCCTCAAACTTCAGTCATTAAAGTTCGCCCATAGATTATACTTTAGAACAGGCATTGTCCTAAACCCACGGGCGGTTAAATTTTATTTACAACAATTGACACAGGCGACAATGCGGGGAAAGGTTTGCATTTGAAATGTACTTTGGCAACACCTTTATTTGCTGTGCGGACTCTATGACAGGCTCGCTGGCAATGGGTTCAATGGATCAAGAATCCCCACAACCGACCTACTCCATGTGATAATCTATTGTTCGCTAGATTAACCCCACGCTCATTTTTCTTTGCAATCCATGCTTAATTTTGGAACAATTCCGGTTGGCCGTGCCAAGCCGCTGCCGGTAATAGGAAGGTTTTTGTGTGAGAATTCGCGGATCATGCTTTTCAGATGGGTCGCAGAATTTTGGCCCATGCGAGCCAATCGAAGGCGTGACGGCTTGGGCAAACAACGGTATTCGGCCGGCAGGCCAATCATTATGCAATGACGGTAACCACATCATGTTGAATCAAAAAAATCTTCTCCTTATCGCCTTGGGGGCCACGCTGGGTGGCCTGATCGTCATCGGCGGCAGCGCATTCGCCGAACGTGAGGCTGCGGAGTCGACAACGATTCCTTTTGAAGGATTGAAGACGTTCTCCGAGGTGTATGGACGCATCCGCCAAGATTACGTGGAGCCCGTACCGGATAGCAAATTGCTGGAAGATGCCATACGTGGCATGTTGACCGGGCTTGACCCCCATTCCTCATACTTGGACGCTGAGCAATACAATGAATTGAAAGTCGGCACCACCGGTCAATTTGGTGGCTTGGGCATAGAGGTAGGCATGGAAAATGGCTTCATCAAAGTCATCTCGCCCATTGACGACACCCCCGCACAAAAGGCGGGCATCAAAGCAGGCGACCTGATCATCCGCTTGGACGACAAACCAGTGAAAGGCATGAGTCTGAACGATGCCGTCAAATCCATGCGAGGGGAGCCGGGCAGCGAAGTCTCACTGACCGTGGTGCGTGAAGGGGTCGAACAACCCATTAAAATCAAGATTGTCCGCGACATCATCAAGGTGAAAAGCGTCAAAAGCCGATTGCTTGAAGATGGCTATGGTTATGTGCGCATCACCAGCTTCCAATCTAGGACAGGTGAAAGCATGGTGGAAGCCATCAACGACCTCAAAAAGAATGGCGAACTTAAAGGTTTGGTGTTGGATTTGAGGAATAATCCCGGTGGCGTGTTGAACGCCGCTGTTTCGGTCAGTGATGCTTTTTTGGACAATGGCATGATCGTATACACTGACGGAAGGATCGAAGACTCCAAGATGAAATTCAATGCCACCCCGGGCGACATCCTCAAAGATGCCCCCATGGTGGTATTGATTAATGCCGGGTCCGCTTCCGCCTCGGAAATCGTGGCGGGAGCCTTGCAAGACCAAAAGCGCGCCATCATCATGGGTGAGAAGACATTCGGCAAAGGTTCGGTGCAAACCATTTTGCCAACCAGCAATGGTGGTGCCGTGAAATTGACCACCGCACGCTACTACACGCCGTCGGGCCGTTCCATACAGGCCGAAGGTATAACCCCGGACGTGCCGATTTCCAAAGTCAAACTGGAAGCCGTTTCACAATCCGAATTTGGCCCAATAAAAGAGTCTGATCTTGTCAATCATTTGAGCAATGAAAAATCCATCAAGAAGGGCGAACAAAAATCGGATGACAAAACCGAAGAAGCCCTCGCGATGCAGGATTATCCGCTGAACGAAGCCTTGAATTTGCTCAAAGGCATAAACATTGTCAAGCAGACCAAGAAATAAAGAAGACTGAGAAAAATGCAGCTAGAATCCATTTTGCAATCCTACGCACGCTATGCCCCGGTATACGATCATACATTCGGTTGGCTGCTGAGTTTTCGTGGTCGCTCCATGGCTGCCGGGTTCACCAACCATAGCCCCGGCAAAATTTTGGAAGTGGGGGTGGGGACCGGCATTGGACTCCCCTACTACCGGCATGAGCATCAAGTGCATGGCATAGACATTTCCCCGCACATGCTGGATCGGGCAAAAAAGCGGGTCCATCGCAAACGTTTGGGCAATGTCACCCAGTTGACCATCATGGATGCCCGCAAACTACAATTCGCCGACAACACCTTCGACTCGGTGGTCGCCGCCTATGTCATGTCCGTCGTACCCGAACCTGAAAAGGTCATCCGTGAAATTGAGCGTGTCTGCAAACCCGGCGGGGATGTGATTATTGTTAACCACTTTGCGGCAGAAAAAGGAGTACGCCGCGGGGTCGAAAAGTGGCTTGCACCCATGTCCAACAAACTCGGTTGGCGCCCCGACATGCCCGTGGAGGATATTCTCGCGCACACTCATCTGCAAGAGGTTGGCCGCCACAATCTGCCACCGATGGGGCTGTTCACGCTATTGCATTTGAGAAAAGCCGCCGCATGATGTGCATAGCCTTGAATAAAGCATAAGCAGCCGTTTGCCGTGCCTTGTTGCCTTAAATAAGTGGTTGTTTACATTGATAAGCTATGCCCTAGAGTGCGCTTACCTTAAGCAAGTTTGGATGATACAATCTGAGTTCTATTAGTGCCACTAGTTAAGACATGCCAGCTACCCACAGTGAAACCGAAAAATTGTCCCATGCTTTTGAAATCAAAAGCGGACCTGTCAATCTGCCCTTGCTGAAACTCCTCTCCACTGATGTGGGAGCCATTTCCGCGCAGCTTAGGCAAAAAATCAGGCAGGCCCCGGATTTTTTTCGCAATGCCCCGATGGCAATCGATGTGCATAGCATTGCCGAAGCCGCTGGGGAGATAGATTTCATTGCATTAGTCAGAATAATGCGTGACTTCGGTCTGACCCCAGTTGGGCTGTGCGGCGGTCATGAACGGCATAACCAAGCCGCACAGGTGGTGGGTCTGTCGGTTTTATCCTTAGCCCGCCATGAAACGCCACCCCCGCAAGCCCAACCGGCAGAAACACCGAAACCAAAAACTCCGCCAGAGGAAATGCGCAGCAAAATCATCGAACACCCGGTGCGCTCCGGGCAGCGCATTTATGTCGCCGGCGGAGATTTGGTGGTGATGTCCCAAGTCAGTGCGGGTGCGGAAATCATGGCCGATGGCAATATTCATGTCTACGGCACATTGCGGGGACGCGCATTGGCAGGGGTGCAAGGCAACCTAAACTGCCGCATTTTTTGCCACGACCTACAGGCGGAATTGGTGTCCGTCGGCGGTCACTACAAGATTAGCGAAAACATCGACGACTCCCTGCGCGGAGTGCCGGTGCAAATTTTCCTTCAAGACCAATCATTAATCATTAAAAGACTTTAGACGCTTCATACAACAGGAGGAGCAGTGGCACGTATCATTGTAGTAACTTCAGGAAAAGGCGGCGTCGGCAAAACCACCACCAGCGCAGCCCTAGCCATGGGCCTTGCGCTTAAAGGCCATCGCACCGCGGTCATCGATTTCGATGTGGGACTGCGCAATCTCGACCTCATTATGGGATGTGAGCGGCGAGTGGTTTATGACTTTGTCAACGTCATCAACGGCGAAGCCACGTTAAACCAAGCTTTAATCAAAGACAAACGTTGCGACAAATTATTCATCCTGCCAGCCTCACAAACTCGCGACAAAGAGTCGCTGACTGTCGAAGGCGTGGGCAAAGTGTTGGAAGACTTGTCCAAGGATTTTGAATACATCGTCTGCGACTCGCCAGCCGGCATCGAAAAAGGGGCGACCTTGGCGATGTATTACGCCGATGATGCCATCGTCGTGACCAATCCAGAGGTTTCCTCGGTTCGAGACTCCGACCGCATGTTGGGCATACTCTCCAGCAAATCCCGCCGGGCTGAGCTGGGCGATGAACCCATCAAAGAATACCTTTTGCTGACTCGCTATTGTCCGCAGCGGGTCAAATTAGGCGAGATGCTCAGTGTCGAAGACGTGCAAGACATATTGTCCTTGCATTTGCTCGGTGTCATCCCGGAATCGAAGGCGGTTCTGACCGCTTCCAATGCGGGCATCCCCGTGATACTGGATGATAAGAGCGATGCTGGACAAGCCTTCTCCGATGTGGTCCGCCGCTATTTGGGCGAACATGTGACCCACCGCTTTATAGAGCTTGAAAAGAAGGGCCTTTTCAATAGACTATTTGGAGGTTGAACATGGGACTGTTAGATTATTTTCGTAGCACCCGCCAGCCTACGGCTTCCATCGCCAAGGAGCGTCTGCAAATATTGGTTGCGCATGAGCGTTCCGAGCGCAACAAACCGGATTATCTCCCCATGTTGCAAAAGGAACTGTTGGAAGTCATCCGCAAATATGTCAACGTAGACCAAGATGCCATTTCAGTGACCATGGAGCAGGATGACAAGCGGGAAATCCTCGAACTGAACATCATCTTGCCCGATGACAGCCAGCGTAAGAAGCCTAAACGGGCTTGATAAAACGTAGCCCGGATGAGCGGAGCGAAATCCGGGTTTTACGAGTTCATTCTAGTGATACCGACGAGTGAACTCGGTTCATAACACCCGGAATTCCCTCATGCTCGAAATCTTGCAAATCCCCGCCCTGCATGACAACTACATCTATCTAGTCCACGAGCCTAACGGATGGGCGACGGCGGCCATCGACCCTGCGGATTCAGAACCCGTGCTGCAAGCCTTGGATCAAAAAGGCTGGAAACTGACCCACATTCTCAACACTCATCACCATAACGACCATGTGGGCGGCAATGTCGAATTGAAGCGGAAAACCGGCTGCGCCATCGTCGCCGTGGCGAGGGACAAAGAGCGCATTCCCGGCATTGATGTGGAAGTGCATGAGGGCGACATCATCGGCTTGGGCCATGCCGAGGCGAAAGTGTTGGATGTGCCGGGCCATACCAGCGGTCATATCGCATTTTGGTTTGAACGGGAAAAGGCGCTTTTTTGCGGGGATACACTCTTCGGCCTAGGCTGTGGCCGGCTGTTTGAAGGCCATGCCAAAGAAATGTGGGCCTCATTGGAGAAAATCCGCGCCCTGCCCCCGGAAACCCGCGTTTATTGCGCCCATGAATACACTCAGGCCAACGGGCGCTTTGCCTTGCAGATCGAACCGGAAAACCAGGCACTGAAAGAGCGCTTGAACCGGGTTGCCACACTGCGTGAACAAGGCTTGCCCACCATTCCATCGACATTGCAGGAGGAATTGGCAACCAACCCCTTTTTGCGTCCACACAGCCCCGCCATCCGCCACCGCCTAGGCTTTTCCAACAAAGCGGAAGACTGGCAGGTGTTTGCCGAAATCCGGCATAGGAAGGATAGCTTTGCGGGGTGATGGGTTCTTAATACTCCCTTGAATTGGGTAGAGTCAGGAACAAAAACCGCACCAACGTCGCCAAAGTTCAAGCCCTCTAACAACGGTCTTCCTTCGTGTCGTTCCAAAAACATCTGAGCAACATGTGCTTCGACATGCTCTTTATCGGTCATAGAAGTCTCCTGTTTCCCTGATATAATTTGTGGCCTAACACCCGCGTTCAGCGCCCCGCGCCGCGCCCCACAAAACTCGAAAACACCAAGGTACTTTGTGGCGCGGGTGCGCCGGAATGATTTGTTAGGAATGGACTTACGCGATTAATGCGGTTCATTCTTCCCCGCACCCTATGATGGATTGCCGCACCTTACCGCGTTATATTTTTCATCAATATTGATAACAAATGAATCAACGGCATTAATCAGCCCACAAAGATCGGCATGGGTAACCGGAACGTTATTGCCACGCAAATCAAAGCCATTTCTGTGAATTAAATCATGCCTTTTGTTGATGGCCTCGATAATTGGCCGTTCTAATTCAAAAGTGATGCCGAGAACGGCTTTATATAAAATTTGCACGTCATTCAAACGATGCCAGACCATCTTTCGCATGGTGTCGATGATCCAATCCCGAACGCTATTATTCAGCGCAAAAGCGATCCCTAGTTTTTGCTCCCTAAATTTGTTGTGATTGGCAAGAGTTTGTAGCTTAGTTGTGTTTGTGGTGATCTCGTGGATAAACACATCAAGCAAGTATTTTTCCAACAGTGTAATGATCTGCGAAAACAGCAAACGGTTTAAGAGTAAATCTTCAGGAAAGCATCGTAGTGCTTCGAGGTTGCTTTTGAAGCTTTGATAGAACTGGCTTCCCGTTTGAGAATCAGTACTCATTGGGTTGATAATCCAGTTTAATTCGCCTCGCTAATTCGGTGTCGTTTCCGTTTTCGGCGGAAAGAACAATTTCCCAATCCACTCCGACGTTAGACGATGAAATATTGATAGCAAATTCGTTGCCTTCCTCGTCTACAAATTCGTCATCGTTTTCGACCACGCTATCTCTATAACGGTCGGCTATGAGTACGGGCGTGGGTATGCTGGAAATATGTATTTCTTTATTATCCCGCTTTATCGACAAATATCCACCTGATATGGCGGGGCTGCAATTGGTACCTGAGATTGACAGGGACATGACGCGCTCCTTGAGGGCGATTGATGTGTTTTATCGGACTTGGTAGGAGGCTCACAGAAACCCAGCTTGTCTTGGGTAGCTCTTGAGCTGGATTTCGTTCCTAACCCCATTTTACCGTACTTCGCTCAACGCATCTAAGCGGTTTCGTTCATGAAAAAAGCCTAACTTTATGTTATACACCTACACAGATGCATAACATTTAACAAATCGATGTATAAAAAAACGTTCAACCATCTTGCCCTTCATTGTTTAATAAAAGTGCGAAAAAAGCAAAGGGCAGTCAGGAGCAATCCTACACAACTCTTATTTTCATCACATTATGTTAGACGACGCAAGCGCATGAAGATAAGGAAATAATTGCAGCATTGCCATGGAAAAACAATCAATTTTGTATCCAAGCCGGGGCAAATAATATCGGCGGGGGCTGTTTTTTCATCGAGTTCGATGTTTGCAAAGCCCTCGCCGATCAAAAAAGAATCGAAGCCGATGTAAAAAGAGTCGGCTAGGGGTAAATTTTTATCGAGTCCGATTGATTTTTCCCCTAGACCGATACTTTTTTAATCCTGCGGGTCATCTGAAGAGGGCGTGCCGGGTGTTTTTCGTCGGGAGCCGGGGAAACGCGAAGAGAGGTCGTTGTAAATGGCCTCGGCGCCGGCAATGCCTCGGTGGGTGGCATCCCGGACGCTGTGGTAATAGGCCAAATCAGCCAAGTACACATCGCTTTTGGCTGCCATGAGCGTATCCTCAATCGCAGCCACATAAGCATGTAACAGTGGCAAGAATTGCGAAATTTGGCTGCGGAGCAAGCGATCCCGTTTGAGTTCTTCGGCTTGAATGTAACCCGGCATGAATTCGGGATGGCTGTTCATATAGGCTTCGCACTTTGCCTCGAAACCCATCGACTTTTCGCCCATTTTAGCCAACTCCTTACGTTCTTGGCTGGTAAGGGTAATCATAAAAGGGCTTTTTTCTTTGAGGGTCTTCAGTGCGTCGAGAATGGCGCTTAAATCTTCTTCATTGATGGATGCGGAAATATGGTTGGCAGTAGTCATGGTGGTTATACCCCGTAAATTTTGACGGGAATAATATAAACCTTTTTTGGGAATATGCAAATAGGAAGCCGATGATTTATATCTACTGCGTTGAAGAAATATTCACGTAGTCCACGTACTTGCGCTCCGAGCTTGACTTCAAACCTGAAAAATCTGCCTCGACATGGGCCGACAACAGGAAGAAATGTGCTAAGGCAAGTAAAACTCGCTTTAAGTTCATACAGATACCTGTATAGTTAGTTATGCTTGCCGCCCCGTTCAGTCGCCCGTGCGGAATGGATATTAACAATGATGATAACTGCCAAGCGGGTCGGCTTAAACGCCAGTTAGCGGAGTGACCGCCCCGGCGGAAGGCGTTGCCAAGCAGTATGCCTGAATATTTGTCATAAAATATCAATGACTTGCATTTAATTCTTGAGAGTTTCGGATCATACGTAGGGTGATGTGATTATTACGCCTTGTTCAAAATCAATCGTAACTCGAAAGTAGCGGAAGAAATCTAGACCAATTAGCGCATCTATACCCCAAGATGGTTCAAAATATGAAACACAAGCTTTGAAGTTCACCATCTGATGACCGCATAGATCGACCAAAGGTAATTCAATTACACCATATTTTTGGGTCTGTAATCCTAGTTTTAGTGTTGCGTTTTCATTTTTGTCGTTAAGAAATCCTGCGTATTTTAAGAACTGGTCTGAGAATTCAGTTCTAGGCGCTCCGGTATCAAGAATCCCGGCGACACTGTGCAAGACTCCACTGGAATCGGTTACGCCGAATTCCAAATAAATATGATGCCTGCTGGTATCAAACGACGTAATGTTTTCCCGCATGACTTCGTAACCCTGAAAAATTCGATTCACCTGTATAACGAAATGCCGCTGGCTTCTTTAAAGCCGGTGATCGATAAACCAACTCTTTCTGTTTTGAATGTCGATCAACAACGCCCGCAAGGATATGACCGGACGCATCCAGATCGAAATCCGTAATCAGCAACCATTCTTCTGGGTACTCATTTTTCATTTCATCCCATGAGATTTTCTTCATAATGGACACCATTTTATTAAAAAAATTGGGTTGAAAATATCAATCTTTAGATATTTTAACACTGCTGTTCGGAGATTTTTAAAATTTCACTGCCAACCAATTCAGTAGCTAAACAAAAATAATCTGGCAAATGACCAGTTTATAAATCAATGGCATGGGTCATTGTTGTACCCGTAGACTTATGCTTGACCACTTAAAACAAAAATATAAGCCTCTCGGGTGTCACCAATTTCAACTTGCGAGAAACTACCTGCTTTTGCCGGTAATAAACCAATGCATAAGCTTTCCCCGACATGCGATAATGATGGCAATTAGGCAAGCTTCCTAAATTTCCAGCACCATAGACGTAAAAAAATTCATTGTTAAATGGCTAACACGATCATTACGCGCATATTGCATGGAATCCCACGTCGATTTCGACCAATTGACCATGGGAACAATCAAAGAACCTCACCCAAAACTTGGAAAAACTGGCTCTTTATAGGGCTAGTCCTTGTCAGTTTCCTTGCCATCAGTTGGCTTGCCATTGAACAGCAGGTCCGTTTGAGTGCTTGGCAAAACCCAGGCGATTTTTTAAGTCAAGATTGGTGGCGTTATCCCATTGAGCGTAACCCCAGCTTGCGCTCGCCCCGCATCTCAACCCATCTACATGATATTTTTGTCTTGCCAAACTCCGATGATCTCTGGGTGGTGGGAAACGATGGGTTGATCCTGCACAGTGACGACGGGGGACGGCATTGGCAAGCTCAAGACGGACACACGACTAAACATTTAACCAGTGTCTTTTTTATCGACGATAAGGAGGGGTGGATTGTCGGCGGAGAAGGTGAAATTATCGTTACCCATGACGGTGGAAAATACTGGCAGGCCCAAGTGAGCGGCACAAAAGACAATCTTTTCGGAGTTCATTTCGTCGACAAACAGAATGGCTGGGCAGTGGGTTGGCATGGGGCTATGCTCCACACTGTCGATGGCGGGCAAAACTGGGAAAACCAAAAAAGTGGGGTCAAAGTTGGCCTTACAGGGGTCCACTTTTTTGGTTCCTTGATTAATTGGATTAAAGGCTGGGCTTCAGGCAGTGACGGCACTATCATCGCCACCCAAGACGGCGGCATGAGTTGGCAGCTTCAGGAGACCGGAATTAAGGATCACTTGATGGGCATCGATTTCGCTGATGCCAATTTCGGCTGGGCCGTAGGTTGGGGCGGGGCCATCATCTTCACCTCGGATGGCGGAAAAAAATGGCAACGCCAAAAAAGCGGGACAACCAAGCATCTTTGGAGTGTTCACTTCATCAATAGTAAAACGGGTTGGGCCTCTGCCTTTGATGGCACGGTGCTGATGACCCAAGATGGCGGCGAATCTTGGGAGTCCGTTCGCGGCAGTGGCAGAGATGGGCTAACAAGCCTCAGATTCAAAAACTCAGAAAACGGATGGGCGATAGGCATAGACGGAATCATATTAGCCTCCGATGACGGTGGTTTGACGTGGCAGATCCAAACCGAAAGTGCCCAAAACTTGAACAGTGTCCACTTTGCCGACGAACGTAACGGATGGGCGGTCGGCAATCGGGGGATTATTCGAATCAGTCAAGATGGCGGAAAAAGTTGGGGTTTTCAGCGCTCCGATTCAACAGGGGATCTGCAAAGTGTCTTCTTTGTCGATAGCCTGAATGGTAGCGCAGTGGGGCGGAAAGGGATTATCCTTGTCACTCATGACGGCGGCAAAGTATGGAAGTCTTCTAACTCTGGAACCAGTGCTGACCTTGAAGGGGTTTTCTTCAGTGATGCCAAGACTGGCTGGGCAGTCGGTTGGAATGGTGTCTTGCTCGTCACCCGCGATGGTGGTTTAAATTGGCAAAAGAAGTCCAGCATTGTTAACGAACAGTGGTTAAAAGTCCAATTTGTCAATGGCCGCAATGGTTGGATTGTAGGCAGCAATGGCACTATTCTGGCCTCCAGTGATGGCGGGGAAAACTGGAAGGCTCAAATCATTGATACCAAAGAAACCTTAGAAAACGTTTTTTTCATCAATGAAAAAATTGGGTGGGTTGTTGGTACAAATGGAACCATTTTTTCCAGCCACGATGGTGGGGCTAGTTGGCAAGCCCAAGATTCCAAAAGCAAAGCCCGGTTGCTGAGCATAGAGTTTGCCGATCCTCAAGTTGGTTGGGCCATGAGCGAAAGCGGCTTGGTGTTGTCCAGTCATGATGGCGGCAAGTCATGGCAAGAAAACACGATCCCTACTCGCGAAAACCTTGCAGATATCCATTGGATTGACACTCAACATGGCGTGGTGGTGGGTTCAAAAGAATCCATATTCACTACCGAGGACGGCGGTAATCGTTGGTCACCAATAGAATATCGCATTTATCCTGCCCCTTGGTACTACTTGACCATCCCGCTATTTTTTGGACTATTGGTGGGCGGGGTCCGCTATCGATTGCAAATTCCCAAACCCTTGCGAATTCCATCTCCTGTCCACTCGCTACACGATATTGTGCTCCAACCCGGAGTGAATATTTTGTGGGTTGTAGGCAATCATGGGGTCATCCAGTGTAGCCGGGATGGTGGACAGTCTTGGCAAGAAATGCCAAAACAGAGTTCGAATAACTTGACTAGGATTGCGTTTGCCGACGACCAACACGGTTGGGCAATTGGCCTTAACGGCACTATCATTGCCACTAAAGACGGGGGAAGAAATTGGAAAGCTCAAACCGCCGCCACCCACGCTGATTTATTGGGCCTGTATTTTTTAAATGCGGAGAAAGGATTTACCATTGGTCGCAGAGGTAGGATGAGTGCAACTCATGACGGTGGCAAGTCATGGCAGTCATTGCCTTCGTTGACGAAAAAGAATCTCCGTGGAATCCATTTTTGCAATGCCCGCAACGGTTGGGCGGTGGGTGAAAACGGGAGGATTCTAACGACTCACAATGGCGGACGCAATTGGCGGCGACTGGCCAGTGTCACCCCAGTCAACCTGTCAGACATATACTTCTTAGACGAGTTACACGGTTGGATTGTGGGTTTGCAAGGCACGATACTTTTCACCCTTGACGGAGGCCAGACATGGAACCAACACCATGTGGAATCCATCAGTGAACTTTCGCGCATTCATTTTGTGGATGCTAAGCATGGTTGGATTATTAGCGCCGATGGCTACATTTTGGTGACCCAAGATGGCGGAAACTCTTGGCGGGTTCAAGCCCAGACACATATCGCATTGGAAGGGGTTTGTTTTTCGGATACCCGCAAGGGGTGGGCCGTAGGTGACAAGGGCAGTCTAATTGCCACACACGACGGGGGGCTGTCTTGGCAGAATTTAGCAGGTAAGCATAGTGAGCATTTGTTGGGCGTTCATTTTATCAACGCCAAACTGGGCTGGGCTGTGGGTTTAAACGGCACGATCATTCACACCTTGGATGGCGGATTGACGTGGAAGGCGCAAGAGAATGCGAACAAGACTAATCTGAAAGGAGTGTATTTTTGCGATAACCAAATAGGCTGGGCTATTGGGAACGGTGGAATCATCCTGACTACCGTTGATGGAGGTTCTACATGGAATTCTCAAGCGGAAGCCCTGAATGATCTGAATTGCATTTTTTTCACAGATTCAAGGAACGGTTGGATAGTGGGTCAAAATGGTACGATTCTTAGCACAAATAATAGTGGCTGGAGCTGGACTGCCCAACTTGGAAAAACGAAAGAGTTTTTAACTTCCGCTTACTTCATCAACAGTCAAATCGGCTGGGTGGTAGGGAGCAATGGCACTATCCGTGCCACCGTCAACGGAGGCCATACCTGGCGGACCCAAACGTCGAATACCCTTGAAAATTTAATGCAAGTCCATTTTGCCGATGAACGGCTTGGTTGGGTAGTGGGAGATCATGGAACTATTCTTAAGACCCAAGATGGAGGGAAGAATTGGAAGCAATCCAAGAGAACGACTGAAACGGATATTGCCAGTGTCCAATTTATCAATCGTTCAATTGGCTGGGCAGTGGGTTGGAATGGGTTGATCCTTGCCACGACGGATGGCGGCATTACCTGGAATACGCAAACTGGGGTCAATGCAAACCTTTGGGATGTCTTTTTTGTCGATGCCAGTCACGGTTGGGTGGTGGGCGAGAATGGCAAGATTTACATGACTAAGGATGGTGGCAAGCAATGGGAGGTTCCAGATTCTATTGATCTGAGTCAACCGGAACCCATCTCTCGGATACCCGTACCGCCCGTGACTCACCCAATTGCGTATCCCCCCCCGGTTTTGTCCAATAACAGCCCGGAACCTTTGTCTTCAGGGGGGCCGATGCATGACAAGGCTGGCGGGCAGGCAAGGCCAACCCCTGTCTTACCTCAGGCTAGGCAGTCGCAGCCATCCACGTCAAAGTCTCCTTCTTTTATAGCAAAGACAGTGCCACCGGCATCTGTTTCTTCATCCGGGTCAACGCCTACACAACAAATCTTTACAGCATCAACACCTCCCAGCCAGCCTGCAGCCCCGGGACATGAACCCATCCCTGATAAAGCGCCAAAAGTCGCTTCCGACGACGAATTGTTCCACAAATTGGAAAAGCTTTATGATTTAATGAATAAGGGTGTTATTTCAGCCGAAGAATACGAGGCGAAGAAAACTGAAATGCTGGATTTCATTTCCGCCCATGAACAGTTATTCTCTAGCTTGGAAAGGCTTCACATGTTGATGGTGAAAGGGATTATTGCTGTCGAAGAGTTTGAAGTGAAAAAGTCAGAACTTTTGAAGAAACTGATATGAGAAGCCAAAGCCATTTTGTACTTAATCCCATTAGGAAGAGCCATGACTGAAGAAACCTTCAATGCAAATTGGTGAGTTTATCTCTTCAAGCCACTGGGAATCTTAAACAATAACAACCTGTTCGGGTAAATGATTATGAAAGCAAACATCCTGAAATTGATGATGGCAGCGGTTTTGGTTGGGTTCATTGCATGTCCATCCATTGCCGAGGTACACGCAGTCCCTGATGGCCCGGATGTGGTGTTTAGCGCAGGAAGAAAGGATTCCGCCTATTGGGGTTTGGCAACTCGCCTCAAAAAGATCGTTGGGGAGCAGGGGTTGACGGTAGACATTTTGGAAAGTGTTGGCTCTTTGCAGAATCTTGAGAGATTGGAAGACCCGAAAAACCCGGTCAACCTTACCCTAGCCCAATCCGATGCGGTCCATGAACGTTTCCAGACCAATCCAAGCTTGGAGTCTAGCTTGACAGTCATGGAATCCATCGGCTTGGAGTGTGTTTTCCTGATTACTAGGGCCGACAGCGGCATCGTCAACGACGCGAGCTTACCCAAAGGCATGAGGATAGCCATACCGGGGCTTGAAAGCGGGGTGTCTGTGACTTATCGGGATTTGTCAAAATTAAATCGGTCATTGGGCGGCACGGTTCCGGTTTATATGGATGCGACGACCGCCATGAAGGCACTTGGCACGGCAGACCAGGGGAAAGACCGCATTGATGGCCTGATGTTTGTCCACCGACCCAAGGAGCGCAACCCAGAAATCCAATTAGCCATCGACAACCCGGAACGCTATCGCTTCGTCAGTTTTGCCAAAATGGAAATCACCGCCAAGCTGCCTGACGGACAGCCCATTTATCGCTTTGTGGATATCCCATTGGTTCGCCAAGGGATGAAAGTGGTGAGAAGCCTTCCGACGGTCTGCACGGACGGGCTATTAGTGGCCTCAAGCAGCAAAATCAACCCCAAGCAAAAACAATTGCTCGACCGGGTGGTGAATGAGCAATGGATGAGAATCTATAGCAAGGGTTTCCAGTCGGATCAATAAACCGACAGACTGAATCTATAAACAGGAGTAGTTAATGAAAAAAATAAGCATGGCATTGGCAGTGGTGCTGGGATTGGGTTTGGGTTTGGCCTATGCCGCCGACCATCCCGAATTGAGCGAAGGTGACGAGGCTTACTCGGCGGAAAACTACCCGAAGGCCGCCGCCTTATATCGCAAAGATGCGGAACTCGGTGTCATCAACGCCCAAGTGAATTTAGCCATCATGTATTTGGATGGTCAAGGCGTGCCGCAAGATTACCCACAGGCCGCCAAATGGTTTTTAGCCGCTGCCGAGCAAGGCAATGCCGAGGCTCAATTCAACATCGGCGTTCTTTATCAGGATGGCAAAGGCGTGGAAAAGAACCCGGTGGAAGCGGATAAATGGTTTCATCTCGCCAAATCCTTCAACAATGTGGAACGCATCGAAAAAACCATGTCCCCCGAACAAATCGCCGAAGCCAAAAAGCGCATCAACGAATGGATAGACAACTACCAGAAAACCCGGGGGCATTAATCGGATTGGAAGACCAAACCCATTGGTCGTATCATCAAAAAAATCAATTGACCTAGTGAGAATCAGCATGTCCGTCTCTACTTCCCAAATCAAATCATTCATTCAAGCCGCTTCCGAAATTATCAACGCCAACGCCGAAGAAGTCACCGAATTGGATCAAACCATTGGTGACGGCGACCATGTCACCAACTTGCAGCGCGGTTTATCTACGCTGGACGGAATTGCCGATAGCTTAGGCGCTCTGGACTGGTCTGCCGCCTTCCAAAAAATGGGCATGAGCGTGATGAGCACGGTGGGAGGGGCTTCCGGTTCACTCTACGGAACTTTATTCATCGCCATGAGCAAGGCGATGAAAGGCAAGGACATGAGCCTTGAGTCCATGGCCGATGCGTTCAGCCAAGGCGTGGACGCGATGAAACAGCGAGGCAAATCCGACGTGGGCGAAAAAACCATGCTCGACGTACTAGTGCCTGTCGCCAACGCCTTGAAAGAATCCGCCGCCCAAGCCTTGCCCTTGCCCGAAGTGCTGGCAAAACTCAACCAAGTCGCCGAAATCGGCTGCGAATCCACCCGCGACATGCTGCCCACCAAAGGCCGCGCCTCTTTCCTCGGCGAACGTGCCAAAGGCTGCATCGACGCAGGCGCGAGAACCGGGCAGTTGATGATAGCCGCGATTGCGGGGGTTTTGGGAAGCAGCTAGGAAAATGAGAATTGCTAAGCAGCATATCGCTTAATGGAGCCATTTTGGTGTCAGTGTTATAATTATCTTCTTAGTACAAATCGAGGGCATTCATGGAACCCACACTCCGTAAGCAAGACCGCATCAGCGCCCGCGTTCCTCATGAGGTTTACGAAAGGCTTCTGTATGCCGCCGACATCACCGGAGCGACGATCAATCAATTTTTGGTGCAATCGGCGATCAAGGAAGCCCAGTCAGTGATCGAACGTGAACAAACCATCCGCTTGTCCCGCCGCGATTGCGAGCGGCTCTTAGACCTACTCGAAAATCCACCCAAGCCCAATGCCCGCTTCGAGGCGGCCATGAACTATTACGAGCAAATTAAGAACGGCGATGCGGATTCAAGCTTTGACTGGCGACCATGATAGAGAACGCTTCGATTGCGGACGGAAAGAACTGAATGACTGGCTGAGGAAAATCGCACGTCAACACCAAGCGAAAGGCTTGTCGAAAACCTTCGTTGCCACATTAGACGACCAGCCGAAGCAGATTTGCGGATTCTATGCACTTACACTCACCGAGGTCGATACAAGCGCTTTGCCAGAAGGATACCGAAAGAATCTGCCGCGATTGATACCCGGCGTTCGGCTAGGCAGGTTGGCAGTCGATATCCGCTACCAAGGTAAACGGCTTGGAGAGTTGCTGTTGATGGATGCATTGCGGCGTGTCCAACTGATTCAAGAACATGCCGGGGTTGTCGGGCTGTTCGTGGATGCCATTGACGAGAAAGCTGCCCGGTTTTATGCCCATTTTGGATTTGAAGTTTTTGCGGATGAGCCTTTGAAATTGTTTTTTCCGGTGCGTTGAGGAACGTACAATCAAAGCCAAACGATATGATGCCTTTTACCTGATCTATCGAATTCCGCTATAAGAAATATCAATATGATAAATACATCAGACAAATATCCTAAACGGGTATTCATCAGCTACAGCCACCAAGATGAAGCGTGGAAAGAACGGCTGCACACCCATCTCAAGGTTTTGGAACAACACAATCTGCTTGACGTGTGGGAAGACCGGAAAATTGCCGCCGGTAACGATTGGTATCTCGAAATCGAACAAGCGCTCAACACGGCGCAAGTCGCCATTTTGCTGATTAGTGCGAATTTCCTAAGCTCAAAATTCATCCTAGGCCAAGAAGTGCCGCGTTTGCTGAAACGTAGGAAAAAACAAGGTCTTCGAATCATCCCTCTCATGATTGGTCATTGTGCATGGGAAGCCATTGATTGGCTTTGCTCCATACAAGGTCGGCCCCTAGATAACAAGCCGCTCGCAGATTTATCCAAAACTAAACGAGACAAATGCCTTAAAGAATTGGCATTGGAAATCCTTAGCTGGGTTGGGCTATCGGAAAGAACCGAAGATAATAGTTCTGAATTCAGTCAGCAAGAACTACAGCAACAACGCACCGAATATTTAAACTACCTGATTCAAACCTATAAATATCTGGATTTTAAAGGCATAGACAGTATCGCCGAAGCGGTCAAGGGTTCCAGCGGCATTACTTTGGAATCAGTTTACGTGCCGCTACGCGCTCGTTTGGACACCCCGGATGCGGAAACTTGGCATCGCTTGGGTGGGCGGCTTTATCGTGGTGCAAAAGCAGTTGCGAACGCAGAACCCGAAAAGCTGGAACAGGAAATCAGCCGTGCCGAACAATCCGCCTTAACTGTCGAACAACGGATGCAACAACAACCCGCATTAGTCATCCTAGGCGACCCCGGCAGCGGCAAATCGACGACGATGAAACGATTGGCGCTTAAATTGGCCCAACAAGATGATGGATCACTGCCTATTTTGATTCCTTTGAATGCTTATGGTAAACGGCTGGAAGCAGGGGCTATCAGTTTTGAGGAATTCCTGCCCGAATATTTTGATGGCAAACGCGCCCAGTTGAACAAGCTTAAATTGAGCCATCTTTTCACCAATGCGCTCAAGCAGAAAAAGGCTGTTGTGTTGTTGGATGGCTTGGATGAAGTTGGTTTGAACCGGGGTCCATTAGTGGCACAAATAGAAAGCTTTGTACGGGTTTGGGTTTCTGAACCCCCTGTCTTAAGCCAACCAAAACCTCCTATGGAATTTCATTATAAAAATGAACAAGCTGAAAGACTATGCGAAATTGAGTGTGAAAGGGCTAAAAGGAATTACGAACGTGATTTACAAATATGGCAGCAGGATTGCAATCGTATGGTTGCTACCAGTCGATTTGTCGGCTATCGGGATTATCCGTTAACCGACCCGCGTTGGCAGACGGTGGCTTTGAACGACTGGAACAGGGAGGAGATTGATCAGTTTTTCTCAGGCTTTACTTTGGCTTGCGAACTGGCTTGGAAAGGAGGTGAAAATCGGGGGGATGCGCAAGCTCAAGCCCGTGATGAACAACAGTCACTGATGCGGGTGATTGACAACAACCCCGGTATCAAGCGGCTGGCCGGCAATCCTTTGCTGGCATCTTTGTTGGCGTTGATTAAACGGCAAGGTGTCACCCTGCCGGATCGACGAGTGGAATTGTACAAGCTTTATATGGAAACCCTGCTGCGCAGTTGGAACCGCGCCCGTAGCTTGGACAAACAACCCATAGGCCCGGAGATCGACTTTTCTCCCACGCAACGCTTGTTGGCGAAGTTGGCCTTACATTTGCGCCAAACCAACCCGCAAGGTGGTTTGATAGAAGAGAGTGCGATGAGGAATTATTTGCTGAAATATTTTCAAGACGATGGCTACACCCGCAAAGAAGCTGACGAACAGACCAAAGGATTTCTGCTTTCGGTGCATGAATATTCCAATCTGCTGATCAAAAAAGGCCATGGACACTATGGCTTCATCCACCTGACGTTTGAAGAATATCTAGCTGGCTTTGGCTTGGCCTTGCTGCGTGAACCTGAACTGCAAAGATTATTTCCTGAGTATCTGCAACAGCCCGAACAATGGCGAGAAACTCTGCTATTGGCCTTGGGCGTGATGGCGGTGGTCAACACTGACCCAGAGAAAGCCAATGCCATTCTGGAAAGCTTGCTAAAAACCACCGAAGCTAACGCGGTGCTGTTTGCTGGTGCGGCTTTGAATGATGTCAGGTCTAAAGTGATTGGCAACCTGATGACGAGGAAAATCCAAAACCGCCTGCTATCCTTGGGCCAAGACGCAACGCAATCCATCTCCATACGCCGTCGGGCCGGTTTATTGCTTGGGGATTCAGGCTGGTTGCCTGAGGATTTGGATATTGTGATTCATATCCCGATAGGACCGTTTCTGTATGGCAAAGACAAAGTCAGTACAATCATAGCGCATGATTACTGGATAGGCCAATATCCAGTCACCAATGCCCAATATAGGCGGTTTATAAAAGCTGGCGGCTATCAGAAGAAAGCTTATTGGACGGATAAAGGCTGGCAACAGCGCAGTGTGAATAACTGGCAAAAGCCCAAGTATTGGGAAGACAGCGGATGGGCCAATCCCTTGTCGCCGGTGGTGGGGGTGAGTTGGTATGAAGCCCAAGCCTATTGCGCTTGGCTACAAACTCAATTGCCAGTGTTGGCTGAAACTATGGGGTTGGTCGGGGGTATTCCCGAAAATTACAGGATTCGCTTACCCAATAATGAGGAATGGGAACGGGCGGCGCGAGGTGGGGAGGGTCGAGAATATCCTTGGGGTAATGATTTTAAAACTAAAGTTGTGAATTGCGGAGAATCTTGGGGAAAGGATGTAGAAGACCGATGCACAACGATGGTGGGGCTATTCCCGCAAGGTGTCAGTCCTGAAGGATTGCTGGATTGTGCGGGCAATGTATGGGAATGGACTGTTTCCTTGGATGCGGATGGCGACCCGTTTATTCGCGGCGGTTCCTGGAACTATCCTACTGACCTCCTTCGCTGTGCGTTCCGCCTCAGGAAAAATCCATTCATTCGTAACGACTATCTTGGGTTTCGGGTTATCTTGGGTTCTCCTTGGTCGTTTCTGTCTTCTGATTTCTGATTCCTGCTCTGCTGTTTTCTGCTCTTGCTCTTTGGAAACCTTCTAGCGGTCGCGATTTTTTTTGGTTGATCGCCCTAACCCTCGGCCTTATTGCCATTAAGTTAAGGCAATAGTTGTAGCCCGGATGTAAGCCGTTTTGCGGCGTAATCCGGGATGGTCGTCGCAAGCAAACCCGTATTCTGCTTCGCCCTTCGACTTCGCTCAGGACTGGCTCCATACGGGCTACTTGTCTTACAGATACAGCGTATTCCCAACCACCCCGCCGCCCGTTATACTGCGACGATGGATCATGACCACAGTTATAAACTCCTATTCTCTCACCCCGACATGGTGGCCGACTTGCTGCGCGGTTTTGTGCATGAGGATTGGGTGAAAGAGTTGGACTTCGCC
>CAIYXP010000087.1 GCA_903930145.1 uncultured Methylococcaceae bacterium | reverse complement strand
TGTTCGGTCTACCGAGGGGGCGCAACTGGCGGAGCTAGTCGAAACCCGCTGCCTGAAAATGCGTGAACACCTTGCTGATGTACGCATACGAATGCCTGAAGTCCTGGCTGCGTTGCGCCAAAAAATCCTTGCCCGTTTGTCGGAAATCACCGCTCGCCCCGACCCAGACCGGCTAGAACAGGAGCTTGTTTATCTAGCCCAAAAACTGGATGTCGCCGAAGAATTGGACCGCCTTGACGCACACATTGCCGAAACCCTCAAAACCTTGCGCCAAAAAGAACCTTCGGGGCGTCGCTTGGATTTCCTGTTGCAAGAAATGAATCGTGAGGCCAACACCCTAGGTTCCAAGTCCGCCGACTCCGAAACCACTCGCGCATCGGTGGAGTTGAAAGTCTTGATTGAGCAGATGCGAGAGCAAATACAGAATATAGAATAAGATAGGCGTGACACGCCGAACCTTTGCTCGGCGTGTGGTTCTCACTACCTTTGCTAATGGTCATCCAAGCAAATCAAACCATCAGTCAAAAACGATGACTGGCGTTCCATTCTTGACAGTGTCGAAAAACCATTTTGAAGATGCAACGGATATACGGACACAGCCGTGGGAGGCGTTGTAGACTGGAACTTTCGGTGCGCCATGGATAGCGAATCCGCCATTAAAATAAAGCGGGTTAAAAAGCTTCCCAAGGTCGCTTTCACGCCAACCAGGAATTCGATATTGTATGTGAAACCGACCACGTGGAGTTCGGGCGACCCCACACACTTGTTTCCCCGATTTTTTCGACACTTCGCAATACTTGCGATCCGAGCCTGAAGACACGGCAAGGGCGCGGTTAAGCCCTTTCTCGTCGAAAAACAGCAGAACTTGTCGCGGTATGTCAATCTCGATACGTGGCCAACCCAATTCAGCATGTTTTCCTTCAGGATAGCTTGCTTTGTGCAAGGCTTGCTGTGTTTCCAGTGTGTAGGTTCCGGTGCGTTTTAATTTGGCGTACTTTTGAAACGCCACGACACCTTGCCAAGTCTGTTCGTCATAATGACCATCGACCGCGCCCACATCGTAACGCAGTAGCGCAAGACGCTTTTCCAGCGCCAGCACAGCGTCGCCTCGCGAGCCTACTTGGAGAATCTTGGTTTGGGAAAACGGCCCGGGATTTGGCAATGTGGGCAAATCGGCGGGTGGTTTGACCGGTGGTGTGCTGGTTTCACCCTTGGGAAGTTCCTGATTAGACTCAGTCGGAACAACGGTTGGCACCGTTGGCGTGGTCGCCGCAGCCGGGGTTGCGCCCTCGGGAGCCTCTTGCTTTGGCGGTTCAGAAGTGGCATCCGCAACGGGTGTGGTTTTTTCGGCAGTTTTCAGAAAAGACGGCACACAAGAGACACCCGCAACTAGGGTGGTAGTCAGGGTCAACAACTTTACCCATCGCCAATGGTTTGTCCACTGTAGGCTAGGTTTTTTGGTCAGGCAAGCAGATTTTCTCACACAGTACCTTATTCGAATATTGAATTAAAAAGGATGGGATCGGCCTATTATAGTACAAGCCAGCCAGTGAATTTTCGCGATTAATAATCAAACCAATTAGATGATGCCATCAAGCTCATTATTTGCCTGTCTTCTTAGCTGAGTTAAGTCCTATCCCGATCAATAGGACAAAACTTCCCCAAAGTAAACCGGGAACCAGCCAGAAAAACCTCTGATAGAGGGTTACCGGTGGATTTTTCAAAAAAGGTATGTCATAAATCCCAGCCCACGCTTCGTACAGGGGTGAGCGTTCCAAAATCTCCCCAGAGGCTAGAGACACTACCGAAATGCCCGTGTTGGTGGCTCTTAACACGGGTCTGCGAAATTCAACGCCACGAGCGAGAGTCATGTACATGTGTTGATAAGGCTCCTGCCACGCGCCATACCAAGAATCATTGGTGGCATTGACGATAAATTGGGCACCCAGTTCAGCCAGCGACCGGGTAAACTCCGGGAACAGGCTCTCATAGCAGATTTGTGCCCCCATGGAGTAGCCGTTCAAGTGCAGCAATGCGGTGGGTCCAGCCCCCCGCGCAAATTGTCCGGTTTGCGGCAACCAGTCCCGTATTTGCGGAAAAATCCCTTCTCCGGGAATGTATTCGCCAAATGCAAGCAGAATGGTTTTACTATAGTGAGGCGGAACAATCTCGCCATTTTCATCCAGCACGAAGAGCGAGTTGGTAATCATGCGAGAGGTAAGGTCCATTCCGTAAGACCCGGTGATGATGGCAAGTTGACGGGACTTCTGGAATTCACGCAAGAGCAAAGGGTAGTCTTTGGTCTTGAAACTTTCGCCCAAGAGTGCGGGGAAAGCAGACTCCGGCCATAAGGCGAAATCGACCTTGGTTTTGGCGGTTGCGAGGGCGTTGTCAGTCAATTCCATATAGGTTTTAATGATTGCCATCGGGTAGCCGTTGCCCAACTCGGCTGCCATTTTATCGGAACTGCCGATATTACCCTGAACCAACAAGGCGGTTAAATGGGCGTCTGGCGTGGGAAGGCGATGCTTTAACCAACTGCCGCCTAGATTTAACAGAATAAACCCAACCATTACAGCCGCCAGCAGTTTAGGGCCACGGTTATTTTTTCGGTTTTGCCATGCATAATAGAGTGGTAAATTGGTCAGCAGGGTCGCCGCACTGAGTCCGCGAAAGCCAATCACTTCCGCCCATTGATATATCGGCACCTTGGAGCCGTACCATGAATATCCAAAATTCCAATCGAATAAAGTCAGCGAATAGGCTTCACATAATGTGGTAATCAAGGCCATCAGCGCCAACGAAAGCCATTCTGGCCAATGAAAACGGCGTTGACCTAAGAACCACAACACGCCGGCCACGGGAACGAACAAATGAGCTAAAAGGCCAAATACCACCATGCCCAGCACCGCCAAGGGCCAATCCAGACCGGCAAATTCATGCAACAAATAAGTGACCCAGTTGAAACCGATGCAGGTAAATATAAAAGACGTGATGAGGCCGCCGAAAAAGACGTTCTTCAAGCGGGTTTGCCTTTGCCAGAATATCCAAAGCGGCACGAAGCAAAACAACGATGCCCAAGGTGGAAAAGGAATGTAGCTGGTTCCGATCAATACGCCGGACAAAACCGGGAGTAACCATAGGCGATTCTGGCTAGGGGATAGACTATTCATGATGGTTTGATGAGGATGGAAGTTCGCCGTAGGCGCTTAAATGCGTTATTCTTGACACATTATCCAGTAGAAAGGCATGTATTGCATGAATTTCAAATGCAATTCTGCAATTCTTAATGAAACAATGTCTGGATATTTTTAATTAACTTTAGATTTACATGGCTAATGGGGTCAACAATGCAAGCTGGGTTTATCGGATTGGGAGCAATGGGAGCCAATATGGCGCGGAATGTGGCGAAGGCCGGTTTGTTGAAAGCGGTTTGGAATCGCACAGCCATCGTGGCGGAGACGCTGAGTAAGGAATTGAAAGTAAACCATGCAGCAACGCCCTCCGAATTGGCTAATCAAGTGGATGTGGTGCTAACCTGTGTTTCGACCGATGACGATTTGTTAAGCGTCATCGAAGCCATGCTACCGGGTTTAACTTCTATTTCCATAGTCATAGACCATTCCACCGTATCAGCAGAAACCGCCCGTAAAGTCGCAGTGATGGTCAAAGGCAGTGGTGCGGAATTTCTCGATGCTCCCGTTTCGGGAGGTGTGGAAGGGGCAAAAAATGGAACGCTTGCCATCATGGTTGGCGGGCCTATCGAGAGCCTAAATCAGGTAATGGCCGTGCTTGAAGCCATGTCAAGCCGTATCGTTCACATGGGGGATGTAGGGGCGGGGCAAGCCACCAAGGCCATTAACCAGATCATGTGCGCAGGAATCAACCAAGCCGTCACCGAAGCCTTGGCTTTCGGGGCGGCACAAGGCGTGAACCTTGAGAAAGCCATTGATATTATCAGTCAAGGGGCCGCGGGGAACTGGTTTCTGGACAAGCGTGGCTTAACCATGGTCAATGGGGTATTCACTCCCGGCTTTAAGCTTGCCCTGCATCAAAAGGATTTGAAGATATGCTCAGAAATGGCTGAAAAATTGGGTGTGAATTTACCTATCACTCAAATAACCTCGCAAGAATATGCCCAACTGATTCAGCAGGGCTATGGAGACGAGGATATTTCAGCACTTTACCGGCTCAAACGACAATAAACTGGCCGGGGCGGGTTTATAATCCGCCCCGGCAAAAGAATTACAAGCCCAATTTGTCAAAAAATGTCTTGACCCCGTCTAACCAACCTTGGTGTTGAGGGTTATGGGTATCGGAAGAACCAACAAGGGATTCGTCCAGTTTTTTGATTAAATCAATCTGTTCTCGGTTCAAATTGACCGGGGTTTCGACTCGGACTTTGCAAATCAGATCACCAACCGGACCGCCACGCACTGGCTTGACACCCTTGCCTCGCATACGGAATAGTTTTCCGGTTTGAGTTTCCGATGGGATTTTCAGCGCCACTTTGCCATCGAGGGTCGGGACTTCCAAATCGCCACCTAGGCAAGCGACCGGAAAACTAATCGGCACTTCGCAGTACAGGTTTGCGCCGTCGCGGGTGAAGATGGGATGTTCTTTCACATTGACTTGGACGTACAAATCACCCGGCGGCCCACCCGCTTCTCCAACCTCGCCTTCGCCGCCTAAACGAATACGGTCACCCGTATCCACGCCGGGAGGAATCTTCACCGACAGTGTTTTGGTCTCTTGCACCCGTCCCTGCCCCCGACACGAAGGGCAAGGGTCTTTGATTTGCTGGCCCGTGCCACGACAAGCCGGGCAGGTTTGCTGCACCGCAAAAAAGCCCTGTTGCATTCTAACCGCACCGTGGCCTTGGCAGGTCGAACAAGTCACCGGGCTAGTGCCTTTCTTTGCACCAGACCCTCCGCAAGGTTCGCAGGGAACAAAAGTAGGAACCCGTATTTTGACTTCGGTTCCCGACACAGCTTCTTCCAAGGTTAGATCGAGGTTATAGCGAAGATCAGCACCACGTTGCGCACGGCTGCGCCCACCGCCTGCCCCACGTCTGCCCCCGCCACCGAAAATATCGCCAAAGATGTCGCCAAAAATATCGCCAAAGTCGGCATGTTGGCCTCCGCCCATGGAAGGGTCAACCCCGGCATGACCAAATTGGTCATACGCCGAGCGTTTCTTGGGGTCGGACAGTATCTCGTAGGCTTCCTTAACCTTCTTGAACTTATCCTCAGCCTCAGGATTTTCGGTATTGCGGTCAGGATGATACTTCATCGCCAATCGGCGAAAACTCTTTTTAATCTCATCGTCACTGGCATTGCGGGGAACGCCTAACAATTCGTAATAATCTTCTTTAGCCATAGCCTAGCCATAATGCGTCTAGCCGCTGGCTTGCGCGAGCGGCTTAGAATTAAAGGTTAATATTCATGCCATTGCTGGCGGTTTTTGTCACTAGCGATTATCGACGCTGAATTCCTTGAGCAATTCCAAAGCAATTCCCGGTTCAGCGCGAATGGCTTCATCATTCGCTTGAAACTTAAAGAATGGCGCATATTGGGGGAATGATCGAATATAGCTCTCACTGAGATGCTGATACCCCATGCTCCATTGCGAAAATTGTCGTTTCGCAATGGGTTCCCGAATTAATTCGACTATATCATAATGGCGTGGGTCCTTGCAGATGCGGACAAAGGTTTTTTCCACGACGGCTGTTTCGCCTTCCAACACTTGTAAAAAATTTCCGTTGGAATACAGCAACATCCCAGTGACACCATCTTCTTGATTGTGGCGCACACTAGACTCTAAAATCTTGCCGATTTCACCTTCGAGTCTCATGTCACTTAATGAGCTAAGATAAATAAGTTGGATTAAAGCCATTGGATGACCTCACTATTATAGTTAATGTTGTGTTGAAGGTTAATCTAGTTATTAGCATTGCTTATGCTTGACATGCAATTCTATTTATCATGAAATTCTAAATGAATATGCTCCGAT
>CAIYXP010000086.1 GCA_903930145.1 uncultured Methylococcaceae bacterium | reverse complement strand
GTCGATCCGAAAACAAATTGCTTCAAGGGCACGAATATTCCAATCGCCTGTTACTTTGGAAATCTTGAGGGATTTGATCATTACGGTGGCAAGAACGTGGCCATCTATGGAGTTCCCCATAAACCGCAAGAGGTTTACAGAGTGATGAGCCTTTGCCTGGGTAATGACGTTGATATGACCAGGGTGAAAAAGCAGTCTGTGCTGCGCAATGGATACCAGTTTCAGATACACACCATTAATGACCCTGTGTATCAGACTGTACAGATGCATTGCATTGAAAGCGAATTGATTCAGGCCATAGGCAGAGCAAGATTGGTAAACAATGACTGTAACGTGCATGTGTACGGCAATGTTCCACCAATGGGTAATCTGAAAGATGTGGCGTGATTGAGTAAAGACATTGATGTGGAACTTGGGAGCCCCCGGCAGCGAGAAGCTGCCGGGGGCGATGTCTTTATGGAAGGCCTTGGGTGTTTGCGTGGGTGTTGAGATGGCTGAGGTAAGATGGTGTGGATACGTCACAGCCCGGACCATCGGGCGGCCTTGGCGCGACTGCGGGCGATCTGGTGCTGACTCAGGCCTACTTCAAACCGCAAACGAAATACTTCCTTAAGCTTACGCATGGACAATCTCTTCCCTGGCATGGAGTGCCACCTGGTTTGTAAAAACAAAAAGGCAGACCATAGCTGTTGGGCCGTGGATTATCCCGCGCCGCGAAGGCTCCGCCAGCGAAACATTGCCGGAATCGACTGGAACATGTGGGCGTCTTCCGACGGAATAGATGGGCGCCACGATCAGTCGGAATCAGGTGGCGGGATGGCTCGGAATACGCATCGAGAACGAATGGGGTTGGCTTAAATTGATTACATACCCCGTTCAAACACCGTGAATTAATGCGAGTTCCATTTGATGCGCACTTTGCAAGTCAGGCGATTAGAATTTATTGATGTTCCCAGTGTTGAAGAAATGCCCGTATGTCTTTTGGATTTCCTGGGGTGTATTTCCTGCAATTGTTGCCACTTCAAAAATGGTGACATTCTTCACATGCAAAAAACGGGTAATGAACGTGTGCCTTAGAAGATGTGTATGAAAGTCCGGTCGAATTGTTGTTATTGGTGATTTCGCAGACCAATCATATTCCCCGCGCTTGCGCATCGGTTCAACTACATATGCACTCGTGGCTTTAACTTTAGCAGTCTGGAGAATCGTAAGCAAAACTTTCTTGATTGGTATCTTGCGGTCACTATTGGAAGTTTTTAATGTGGATTTCAATATACCCCTGTTTCCGTCGACGTCATTGGCCTTAACGTAAATTATTTTATTTACCAGATCCACGTTTTTCCAGAGCAGATTGATCACTTCAGATATTCGCATTCCAGTGTGTAAGCATAACGCCCAAACGGTCTTATCACGTTCATTACCCATGACTTTTTCAATTCTGACAATGTCATCATCAGTTAAAGGCATAATCTTCTTTGACATTCTCTGGAGAATCTTTGGAGCAAGCTTGTATTTCTTCAATTCTACTGGGTTTTTGGAGATAGCCTTTTCCTTCACCAGCCAAGTAAAAAACGCGCGCATGCGGATCGCATAGGAATGTACTCCAAGTGGCTGTAAATTTAGGCTGTTGATCCATGCTTCAAAATCATTGAAATGCTCCCATCTGGTAATGTTCTTTACTGAAAGCCATTTTTTGAACCTCTTCACCAAAGCGATCCTGTGGCGTGCATCTCCGGATGTATAATGCAGATTGCAGTACTTAATGTACTTGTCAATGTCCTTGGTAATATGGTCCAGGTATTTGGTTTGCGCATCATAATTTTCTTCACCAATCCGGATAACCTCTTCGGTGTATTCTGGATTGTTTGGATACTTTATACCAGCCTGTTCAATTTTAAGGTCAAGCAAGAACTCGAGACCCCATTCAAGGGCATCCGCTCTGGTCCTACAACCCTCTGTTTTCTTGGTAGTTTGTTTGCCATTCAACCGGTAGGAAACGTACCAAGTGCTTCCTTTGAGTATTGGGGTAACGCCCGCGCCCTTTGGTCTGCCCATGTCAAAAATCCTTATGTATGGGGCCTCTTGCAGAACCTCAGTGACTGCGCTTTGGCGAAGCCGCAGACCTTCTGTTATACAAGGCTTTTCGCAAGACCGATTCGGATGCCATCGGCACTCGGCGGGGTTCTGCAAGAGGCTCT
>CAIYXP010000085.1 GCA_903930145.1 uncultured Methylococcaceae bacterium | reverse complement strand
TCATCCAAATGGGTTTCCATGCCCAATTGAGTTTTCAACAGGTCTAACGGGGTCGCCTGTGTCAAACCGTCAAAAGACAAAGCAGTAGGTCGGTGAAAAATGATGGACACACAATCAGAGAAGCTTAACGCTGTGCTTGTCATTTCCAAGGGTGGCAACCAAGCAGTCATCTGGCGGGGGAAAGAAATCAACAACACCGCATACCCCACCATGGCTGGGTTAAAAGGATTGTAACCCAAACCGCCATAGAGTTGTTTACCAAAGACAATTGCGAATGAAACCCCAAACACAGTGGCCCACCAAGGCACTAACGGCGGCAGGGAAACCGCCAGTAACACGGCAGTGACAACGGCACTGCCATCCAATAAACTCGGCAAGGGATTACGTTTTCGCACGATCAAAACCAGCGCCTCGGCAAGTAAGCCAGTTATTAATGCGATGATAATCTGCACCAACACCCCCAGCCCAAATTGCCAAACCAAGGCTATGATACCCGGAATCAATGCCAGCAATACGGACAGCATGACACGGCTCACACTATTTGTCGGAGCTAGATGGGGGGATTCGGTTACAGGAAAACGCATGGGGTCAGTTTATATAGGTTGGCAAGGCTAAACCTAAAATAAGGATAATGGGAAGTAAGGCATAGTTACCCCGACTTGTGATTTTCAGCCATTTTAGTCAATAACTCCCTCTTGCGCTTGGTAGCCTCTGCCTTTTCCATTTGTTCGTTGAGTTTTCTGGCATTCCTTGCATCATAGCGTAATCGGGCATGATCGGCCTTCGCCTTTTCCTGTTCTCTCCTAGCCACTGTAGTTTTCGCCGAACGAAAATGTTGCACCAACGGAATATGACTGGGACAAACCACATCACAACATCCACACTCGATGCAATCCGGCAAATGATATTCCATGGCTCGTTCCAATTGATCGGCGCGAACATGCCAATATAATTGCTGTGGAAGCAGCTCCACCGGGCAGACCGACGCACAATCCCCGCAGCGTATGCAAGGCATGGCTTGCTTATCGACCATGACTTCATCCTGCCCCGCCACTAGAACACAATTAGTAGCTTTAGTGACCGGCATTGCATCAGAGGGCAACGCAAGCCCCATCATCGGTCCACCCATAATCAGGCTTTGAACGCAGTCCGTATACCCACCACAAACTTCAATCAACTCGGCAATGGGCGTACCGATTCTTGCCAGCAGATTTTGGGGGTTGCGCACCCCCTGCCCTGTTACTGTAACCATTCGGGAAAGCAACGGTTCGCCATCAGTGATAGCCTGATGGACTGCCACCGCCGTTGCCACATTATGACAAACAACCCCAATCTCGGCAGGAATCCCGCCAGCAGGAACTTCCCTACCCGTCAGCAATTGTATCAGTTGTCTTTCGCCACCCGTCGGGTAAACCGTAGGCACTGCCACGATGTGGATATGCCCGAAATCACCTTTTGATTGGGCAGTTTCCAACGCGGCGATAGACTCCTGCATTTCGTCTTCAACTGCCAACAAGCAATCATTGACCCCTATGATATGCATTAAGATATTCGCCCCACTCAACACTTCCTTAGAGAAATGCCGTAATAAGCTGTCATCGCACGTGATGTAAGGCTCACATTCAGCGCCATTCAATACGAGCGTATCGATCCGATGCGGTTTAGGCGGGTCAAGCTTTATCGCCGTCGGGAATGAAGCCCCGCCCAAGCCCACAATGCCAGCCTGATGAATCTTATCGAGTAATACTTTAGTTTCAACCGTCCTATAATCGGCGAAACTGTTAAACTCGACGGACTCATCCAAGCCATCGACCTCAAGGACGATACAAGGGCCATCCATTCCAGACGGTTGAATCAGTGGCAAAGCCTGAATGCCGATGACCCAACCCGAGGAAGCGGCATGGATAAGAGGAATGCTCCATTCTTCGGTAGAATTAAGGACTTGGCCTTTTAACACTCGCTCACCCGCTTTCACCAGCGGTTGACTAATGCTGCCATTGCCTTGGACCAAGGGATAAATAAGCTGCTTGGGCAAAGGCATGGATTGCAAAGGCGCAAGGCTAGATTCCTGCTTATGGGCAGGCAAACGAAGCCCGCCCTTAAACGGCCAGAGTTTGAACATTAGTGCAAACCCGCTGCCGCTTGAGTCCAGCACGGCTCGTTGACGGGTTCCATGGAAATGCAATCAACCGGACAAGGTGGCAAGCATAAATCACAGCCCGTGCATTCCGAGGCGATGACGGTGTGCATGAACTTCGGTGCGCCTAGGATGGCATCCACTGGACAAGCTTGAATGCAAAGTGTGCAACCGATGCATTTTTCTTCGTCAATCACAGCGACTCGTTTCAGTGGTTCTTGCCCTGAATCAGGGTGCAGGGGTTTTGCTTCCAAGCCCAATAAATCAGCCAATGCCTTGACGCACACATCGCCACCCGGTGGACACTGATAAATATCGGCCTCGCCTTTGGCGATGGCTAGTGCATAGGGGCGGCAACCCGGATATTGACATTGCCCACATTGAATTTGCGGCAGCAATGCATCGATTTTGTCGACCAGCGGATCGCCTACCGTTTTGAAACGGATGGAAGCAAAACCCAAAATCAACCCAAAGGAAGCGAAGACAACCGATAACACTAAGACGGCGAGCATTTAACCTTTAACCAGTCCAGAAAAACCCATGAACGCCATCGACACCAACCCCGCAGTGATTAAAGCAATGGAACTGCCTTTAAAAGGTAGGGGAACATCCGCCACCTCGACCCGCTCGCGCATCGCTGCGAAAAGCACCAATACCAAGGTAAACCCCGCAGCCGCGCCGAAGCCAAACAAAAACGATTCGATCAAGCCATGACGAGCTTGCACATTCAACAAAGCCACGCCTAACACCGCGCAATTCGTCGTAATTAACGGCAAGAAGATGCCCAACACCTGATACAGCAAAGGGCTGGTTTTATGCACCACCATCTCAGTGAGTTGAACAATAAAGGCGATGACCACGATAAAGGCAATGATCCTTAAATATTGCAAACCCAACGGAGCGAGGAGGTAAGTCTCCACCAGATAGCTCGCCACCGAGGATAAGGTCAGCACAAACATCGTCGCCAGCCCCATCCCCAAGGCGGTATCCACTTTCTTCGATACGCCTAGAAACGGGCATAAGCCTAGGAACTTGACCAACACGAAATTATTGACCAGTATCGTGCTGACGAGGATTAGAAAATAGTCTTTCATGAGAGGCTCTTGCAAAATTATAGAAACTTTATTGATCCGTGTTGGTTTTGGCTTGCCAAAAGCCAGTTTTTTCAGTGGAACCCTGCGGCAATTGTCGTCACCCGACAGAATGGCTCCATTTTTCCAAATTAAGGTCGTGGCAATCCATTCGCCACCGCGAAATTGACCTAATCAACTGCCCAAGCCGGACAGGCTAGGTGACAAAGCGCAGCAACTGGTCGGC
>CAIYXP010000084.1 GCA_903930145.1 uncultured Methylococcaceae bacterium | reverse complement strand
TCACCCATCACCCAAGGCTTCGATATTCCGGCCTTTTTACAAACCCTGACTCAGCGGCCAGGCATCTACAAGATGCTGGATGAGGCAGGTGAGGTGATTTATGTCGGCAAGGCGAAAAACCTGAAGAAACGGGTTTCCAGTTACTTCATGAATAAAGAAGCTGCCCCTAAGCAGCAAGCGATGGTGGCCCGTATTGCCTCCATCGAAGTCACCGTTACCCATACCGAGGGCGAGGCGCTGCTACTGGAAAGCCAGTTGGTCAAGCGCATCCAGCCCCGCTACAACATTTCTCTGCGGGACGGCAAAACCTTCCCGTATATTCATGTCACCACGCATCAAACATTCCCCAGGGTTGGCTTTTATCGGGGTACACGCAAGAAGCAGGGCCGTTTTTTCGGGCCGTACCCCAGTGCTGGTGCGGTGCGTGAATGTTTGAAACTCTTGCAAAAAATTTTCCCGGTGCGCCAATGCGAAGATTCCGTGTTCAAGAATCGCTCACGCCCTTGCCTGCAATACCAGATTGAACGGTGTTCCGGCCCCTGTGTGGATTTGATCTCCAAGGAATCCTATGCCGAGGATGTCGAAGACACCCTCATGTTTCTGGAAGGCAATGGCAAAGGGCTAATCGACGAATTGGTTCGCCGCATGGAAGAAGCCTCCAATGAGCTTCGCTTTGAACAAGCTGCCCGTTACCGAGACCAAATCGCCAACTTGCGCACCATCCTTGCCAAACAAGCAGTGGCTGGGGAACAAGGTGACTTGGACATCGTCGCTTGTGCCATCAAAGGGCACATGGCTTGTGTGCAAGTGCTGTTCATCCGTGGCGGCCAGCAAATTGGAGACAGCGCCTTTTTCCCGAAAATGGCCGAAGAACACAGCCACGGCAGTGTGCTGGAAGCCTTCTTGGCCCAGTATTATTTGAATCGGCAAGTCCCCCGTGAAATTCTGTTGAGTCACGACATCGATGCTGACAACCGGCGTTTGTTGGAAGAAGTGTTAACGGCTCAAGCCAAACACGCTATTCACATCAGCCCGAACACACGCGGGGAGCGACTGAAACGGGTGCAATTGGCGCAAACCAATGCCGAAAACACCTTGCAGGCCAAATTAGCCAATCAACAAGACCTCTATGGGCGTTTCCTCAGCCTGGGTGAAGAATTGGGTCGAGCGGAACCGCCACAACGCTTGGAATGCTTTGACATCAGCCACACCATGGGTGAACAGACGGTTGCTTCTTGTGTCGTGTTTGACCGCCAAGGCGCGGTGAAATCGGCTTATCGGCGCTTCAATATTGCCGGCATCGAACCGGGTGACGATTACGCGGCGTTGGCACAGGCGGTGACGCGACGCTACCAGCGCATCAAAAAAGGCGAATTCGAAGCCCCGGACATCTTGCTGATCGACGGTGGCAAAGGCCAAGTCAGCGCGGTGAAGGAGGCATTGCAAGCCATCGAGATGGACGAAATATATGTTTTGGGGGTGGCAAAAGGCCCGGATCGCAAACCCGGCATGGAAATGTTGTTTCCAGCAGGGCAAAACCAGCCTATTCTATTGCCTAGCCATACCCCAGCGTTGCTACTGATCCAGCAAATCCGAGATGAAGCGCACCGCTTCGCCATTACGGGTCATCGCCAACGGCGGAGCAAGGCGAAAACGCAATCCTCGCTGGAATTGATCGAAGGCTTGGGCCCAAAGCGCCGCCAGCTATTGCTCAAACAATTCGGTGGATTGCGTGAAATCAGCCGTGCCGATGTCAACGCCCTGTGCAGCGTCGAAGGCATAAACCGGCAATTGGCGCAACGCATTTACGAAACGTTTCACGAACAGGAAGCCTGACCATGCAATTTAACCTGCCAACTTGGCTGACCCTGCTGCGGATCATTTTGATACCGGTGATGGTGGCTTTGTTTTATCTGCCCTGGCATTTGGCCCATGTTGCTTGCGGGGTCGTTTTTGCGATAGCCGGTTTCACCGATTGGTTGGATGGCTATCTGGCGCGGAAAATGAGCCAGACGACCTTGTTCGGCGCTTTTCTCGATCCGGTGGCAGACAAATTGATGGTGTCCGTGGCCTTGGTGTTGATCGTGCAAGCCGACCCCAATCCATGGCTGGCAATCGCCGCCGCCGTGATTATCGGGCGTGAGATCACCATAGCCTCCTTGCGCGAATGGATGGCGGAAATTGGGCAGCGCAACAAAGTGGAAGTCTCGTGGGTTGGCAAATGGAAGACCACTGCGCAGATGGTCGCCATCTTAACTTTATTGCTGAGTATGGATATTTGGCAAGAAACCCTGCGTGACATTGGGCAAGTATTGTTGTTGGTGTCCGCCGTGCTGACCTTGTGGTCCATGTTTAATTACATGCAAGCCGCGCTACCGGCTTTAACCCAACATGACCGCTCGGAGTAGGAAGCTCATGAAAATTCCTGACATGGAATAGTTGACAGAAAAATTGGGCATTGTATAATATCCAGCTATACAGACATGCGGGAATAGCTCAGTTGGTAGAGCACAACCTTGCCAAGGTTGGGGTCGCGAGTTCGAG
>CAIYXP010000083.1 GCA_903930145.1 uncultured Methylococcaceae bacterium | reverse complement strand
TCAAAACTTTCATAACCTTTATTGTGCCAATGGAACTGTATACCCTCACGTAACATGAACCCCAACTCATTAAGGACTACTAAATCTGTTTTATTCGGGAATAAAATATGCAAGGATGAAACTTTTAATTGAATAGCCAAGTCAATGGCACTTTCGGCCAATATTCGCCTATTTTGGTGGTTTTTTGCTAGAAGTCTTGGCCCAGTGACAGGGGAAAAAGGAGCAGCGCTTAACAGTTTAGGGTAATAGGAAAGTCCATTTCTTTCAAAACCATCCGCCCATCCTTGATCAAATACAAATTCTCCTCGTGAATGGCTTTTCAAATATAAAGGCATTGCCCCAACAAAAATTTCTCCCTCCCATAAAGTCAAGTATAAAGGTTCCCAGCCAGTGTCGGCAGAAACACAACCCGTTTCTTGCAAAGCCATTAGAAACTCATGACGAAGAAACGGATAACCCCCCACCAAGCCATTCCATTGCTCAGGGTTGATTTCTTCCAGAGAATCAACCAACCTAATCTTCGTCATGGGCTTCCTTTTAGATTTCAATAAAATATGGGCATTGAACCCAAAACATGAAAACCCTCAAATTGGCTAACCTCGTGCATCTTGAAGCCTTATCATCCAAGGCTCTTTAGCCCCTGGGTCCACATGGAAAGCCAAAGAAGCATGCTTGTGCAATAAGCCTTCTTCACCCGATGCATTAGGATTCAATTGCCGTTTGACTACAAAATCAACCATGCGTCTTGTATTGTAGATAACTAAAACCCGGTTACCATATTTTCCCGGATAAATTTGATAAGCCACATTATCTTCGTTGAAGGCGGGGTTTCTATCAATCAACTCCAAAAGCTTTCCCTGTTCCCCATCTGCCAATATCTTTAAGATTGAGTCTTCACGATTTTGAATGAGTGAAGCTAGAAAATCTACCAGAGTCCCCATTCTTTGATTCTCTTGCAACACGCGCACTTCGTTGTCGGATAGCCCAAAACTCTCAGCCACGAGGTAATGTTTGTCGCGTTCACCATCATTGGCAAATAGTGATATTTTATCCAAGGATTCATGCTCTAAAGCGTCTAGGAATGACCAAGGCGAGCGGATATGCTTATCAACCGTGACGACCCATGGCAAGGCACGGCCTGTTCTCTCAAACCGATCTTTGACGCTGCAAATCACAGCAGACCGGGACAGTTCATTTTCACGGCCTTCTGGCTTGACTATGAACGCATCTATGGCCGCTATTTGAGTATGAAAACCTGCCTCCTCAAATACATTAATGACATTAAAATACCGGGGCTTATATGGAATTCCCGTTCCATCATAAAGAATATTGATATGGGCTTCCTTTGCATGGTGGGCCACCCAATCACGAAGCCTATTGGCAAAGGGTTCTATGAATATATAATCGTCGCTATGATGATTCGCAGCAGTCATTACATTATAGAGATCGCTGCATTTGCGAAACTCATCCAATGACGCAATCACGAAATTGTCACCACATTGCGCCCGCGCTATCTCTTCTACGGCTGTTTTTCCAGATCCCGCACCACCCATTGACATAAATAATTTAGGTCTATGATCAGAAGTTTTCCCAAAGAAAATCGCATCTTGCAACGAATCCAGTTTTCTAGTAATTTTGCTAAGCCTTTCATAACCGATTTCGACCGTGCGCACCAAACGTTCGTCCTCATTCGCAGCCACTAGCAATTTACTTTTTAGTTCAGGGTTATTTGCCAACAGAAAGATCGTAGCATTTTCACCCTCACACTGCTTGATCAACTCTTTCAATTCAGTATGGCTTGCATGTCGCAAACCAGTCAACATATTGACATCTAAGCAAAATAATGGGGCTTCACCATTCTTTCCTATATTAATCCCATCAATGTCTGTTTTGACTGGATCACGAAGATTTTCTGTACCGGGTAAGTAGCCAATGAGGTTTTCCGTCAAACTAAGCGGCAAATCGGCAACTTGCAAGCCTGAAATAAACAATTCAGTGTTGATACTAGCCAAGGGGACCAATCCACCGTTGACCGTCACCAAGCAATCAATCCCATCCTCAGTGGTATGCGATAAAAATGGAATGCTGGCAATAAAGCGTTTATTTTCAGGCCATTTTCCATATCCATTGGGGGCATTGTGCAAACAACGGGTTCGGGTTGGGTCGAGAGCATGTTGGAATGCAAGGGTTATATCTTCAATACTGCTATTCAGATTATGCAGGGTCATCGCATCATAAGCTTCGAGTCTCCTAAAATCGATTCCCTGCTCATAAACCCCCTTGAAAGCCGGCAGGTTTGCAAGCGCGGTGATGAAAACGTCCAAGGTTAGCCTATTGCCATAATCATAGGGCCGCACCATCCGCATGCGTTTGTAAAATTTTGCCAATCTTTCGGCAATATTTCGCGTCTTGATGACAAATCCATTGCTATCAAACAATTCCGTGCCTTGCCCACCTCCACCGTTTAACACCAAACCCTCTATGATCATACGAAATTCTTTTCGTTTATCTGCATCTGGCATGGTGCCTGGCCGATGACTTACAGTGGCTTGCTCCTTCCAATCGTGGAAAATTTCCCTATGGATGCGTGAAAACAATTCGGTCAAATAGGTGACTCGCTTGGCTTGGTCGTGAGAAATGGTAGATTCCGCTTCTTGTTGGAGTGTTGATAACAACTTCCTCGCACGGGCAATGGCAAGCGCGTTGCGCAATTTTTTCAGTTGCCAAGCGCCTGAAATTTTGGGTGTAGCGATGTGTGTCATGATTCCAACCTTTCGATCTTAGTTTCGAGCATAGCGCAGAGCCATTGGCATTTCTTTACTTTTTTCAATGAAT
>CAIYXP010000082.1 GCA_903930145.1 uncultured Methylococcaceae bacterium | reverse complement strand
AACGCCAGTTGCTCGGCGTAGTTCGGCATTTCTTCGTTGAGAAAGCGGGATTTGTGGTAGAGATAGGGTGGACTATAATCGCCGCCATAATCAAACACGTCGAAATCTTGTTCGCGAAGCTTGAGCTTGACCCGTTGGATGAGGCGAGGCAAGGGCTTGCCAAGGAAGTCGTCAAAGCGCATCAGGGTCAGTTTGCCGGAACGGATGTGGATTTTAATCAAATCGGCGCTTTCCGGGTCGCCATAGAGTTTCAATCCGCAGTTGACATAGACCCGCAGCACCGGGGGCAATTGTGAAATTAGACTGGTGTGCAGTTGCAGTGATTCGCTTTCTTCCAGCCAGCCCAAGCCCTGTTCGGCGGATATCCTACAGGCTTCGGCAATGGTTTCCGGGCGACCGGCGGCGAACAACAGGTTTTTGCCTTGCTCCAAGGCTGAACGGTAATCCCCAAAAAAGGCTTTGATGTCGCGTTGCAGTCCCGCTTCCAAATGCCGGTAGGCGGAGTGTTGGCGAAATTGCAAGTCGGCAAAATAAATGCGCAGATCGTCCAGCCGGGATAAACGGGCTTGTTCTAAAATTTCTTCAGCGTTTTCCTTTCGAGATTGGATGAACCGCAACGCTGCCGGGATGGAGTTGAAATGTTGGGCGAGCGTTTCGGCGTGTCCTATTTCGCCGCGTTCCGGCATTCGGCCCAAGCGGATACGGGTTTCCCAGAGCGCTTCCAACTCCGCTTGGCAGGCTTGGTATTTGGCATCGGCTTTGCCTATCCTTAATGGCCTTTCCGGGCGCGATTGCCGGGTGAATTTAAGCACATTGCGGCGGTTGGATTGCCTTCCGAGATGGAAGCGTTGCTCCGTGTCCTGATCCTTGAACACATAAAAAATGCCGGGGGCGACGGCCAAGGGTTCCGCATCCAAGCCTTCAGCCAGCCATTGGCGCAACTCGGCTTGGGTGTAGTATTTCTGGAAGGTGTTGCGCGAGGTCAATACACCATCGCCATAGGGGGTGCCGCGAATGGAGTCTGGATTGGCAAGCATGGCCGAAACCACCAGCAATTCGTCCGCCAAGGCATAAGCGCCTTGCAAGGCTTCCAAGCGTTCAGCCGGGTCTTCGATGACATTGATGACGAAACCCAAATTGACGATGTGGGCCGACTGTTTAAGACCGTCTGGGGCGTAATACGGGTCCCAACCGTTGACGGTAATGCCATTTTCCGCAAGCCCGCGCACATCGCCGCCTCTACCGCAGCCGTAATCGAACACGGTTTTCGACCCATCCAGGAAATCGTGGCGGGCCAAGGTTTGCACTGGCGCGGACAGGTTGGTGCGGCTCAATGCCGTCAAATGGCGGGCTACGCCGGAAAAGCCTTCGGTGTCCACAGGCAAAGCCACTTCCTCGTTACCGATAGGAACGAGTTCATGACCAATCACGCGATAACCTCGGACATTGAGCAAGCTTTCCCATGCCCGCAGGAAACCAATCCGCTTAGGGTCGTCAAACAGGCCGACTTGCTCGGCAGTTCGGGTGAGGCTGGCAAAGGTCTCCCGCATGGGATGATCTTCAGGCAGCAATAACTCCTTGCGGTGCAGAATGGGCGGGTTCAGTGACTCGGCATAAGTGCGGAATCGAACCGTTTCCTTTTCCAAATCCACCGTCCAATAACGCCTTAATACCGGAAACGCCACGTCGAAGAAGTCGGGATAGTCGAGCAAAGTTATCGAGTTGCCGTCTTGGTTAAACTTGACGACGTTAAAAGCCCCGATTTCAAGCTTAGCCAACCATTTGGCTTGCATCACTCCCTCCGGCCACGATGAGCTTAATGCATCCAGCGCTTCAACATGGAGGTAAGTGCTTTGGGCGATGTTTTTACCAATTTGCATTTAAGATGAAGCAGGTGTTT
>CAIYXP010000081.1 GCA_903930145.1 uncultured Methylococcaceae bacterium | reverse complement strand
GGGCCTTAGTTCGAGTCCCTAGTTCCTTTGTTCTATCGATAGCAATTTTTACTTTTTCCCAACTCAATGAATCTGGATCCCAAGGGAAATATATAGTACCTGGTAATGATTCACCATCTAGTATATTTCCAAGAATGCTAGTTCGCAATGGAACAAAAGCGTTTACAGGCTTGGACCCGCTAAGAGGCACCATCACTGAACCGGGCAAATCCCAAACCGATGACCCTTCTGCACCAACTGTATCAGCTACGGCGAAATTCCAAGCCTGAACAACAGTTCCTTTGATTGAATCGTAATCACGTCCAATTTGATTTTTACCCTGCTCTAGTTCTTTAAATATGATAGAACGCCGACCCTTATCCTCCTCTGGCAGTTGATTTACAAAGCTCAATGTCTTGTCAAGAATATATTGCTGTTGTTGTGAAAAGATATTGGAAGTCATTGCCTCTTTTAACTTCGAATACAGCGTATCTGGTATATTTCTTGAAGAACGTATTCTATACGGATGTGATTCAAAGTGTGCTATAGCCCATACAATTCCACTAAGAAGATTACGATCCCTATCGTTTTGGTGCATTAGAAACTTTTTTACAGAGTAACTATCGGTTTGTAAAACTTCACTTGCTAAAAAGGAGTCTTGGGGGAGTCTGCTCTCAAGATCACGAACTAAATCAGGATTTTCGAAAACTCCCGAAATCCATTTAGAATTGCGTGTCCTATACAGCCCGGATCGTGCGAGCGACATTCCTTTTTCTTGAGGGAAAGCAGCCATTTGAATAAATTCATTTTCCTTCTCAAGAAAATTTCGAAACTCTTGATTACAGAATAAATTCAATATTGCTTCGCTATCCGTAACTTGAGTATCCCCGAGTACTAATTGATTGCCAAACAAGGCATGTAGTTTAATTGATCTGCGAATCAGCTTAAGCGCTGAACTCTTATTCGGCTGCAGATTAAGATACTCACCATCAAGCCAATATGCATAATATTTCATAGTCTTTTCTCATTTAAATGCCATGCCTATGATAGGTAAAGGAATGATCCGAAACCTAACTCTGTGTCAGACATCGAAATAATGCCTAACTTTTCTTAAATTCAATGCATAATCCTGCAAAAACAGATTCAAGTCAATGATATTATTGGCTTCAAAACAAGAAGACTCAACTATTTTATTGTTCCCACGCTTCGCGTGAGTATGCAGACAGCGTCGATCCTGTGGTACTTGACGCAGAGCGTTACCGTATGCGTTCTCACGGAGACCGTCACTACTATTAAGCTGTAAGCCCGGATGTAGCCGCTCTGCGACGTAATCCGGGGTGCTTGTGGATCGGAAACCCGTATTCCGCTTCGCCCTTCGACTTCGCTCAGGACTGGCTACATACGGGCTACACTTCCTAACTTAATGCCAGTGATAGAGACCGTGGAAACAATGCCATCACCCCCCCACCACAATCTTCTGGATGGGGCTGAATTCGCCATTCGGCTCGCCCTTGTCCCACCAACGCAGCCGGTATTCGCGGACTTCCGGGGTGGCAGGGTCGATTAGCGGTCGGGTGTCATAATGCGGCTTGGCATTATCCACGCCCAAGGCCACCCATTCGCCGCCATTGATGCGGCTTTCGATCCATACGCCATCATGCCCGCGCTTGGTGAAGGTGATACGAACCCGATGGAGGTCTGGCCCATGTTCAAATGTAAGGCTGAAATCCGGCCAAGGATACTCAGTCGTATCCGCAACGGCGATGATGCCTAGCTCATTCATAATGTAATCGTTGCAGCCTAGGCTATTTTTGATCCGGGCAACTTGCGCAAACAACCTAGTCAAAATTCCAGGCAGCGGCGCGGGGGGAGGGATAGGAATAAAGCTAAGCAGAGGTGGCGGCTGTGGAACCGTACCGCTACCGGATGACATATGGTCTCGATAAGTGGTGGAGGCTTTGGCAAAATCTTGGATGGGGGGGTGCCAATCGCGGTGCATCCAAATATAATGATCCAGTTCTTGTTGGGTGGCGGCGATTTCCTCCGCCCCAAGCCCGACGGTCGGGCCATGGACGGCAATCTTGTCGCGGTAATTAATCACCCAAACAATACGGGCGGCTTCAGTCGAGGGAAAATATGAGGTCGTCATGGCAATGCCTTCTGCAAGTAACGGAAAAAGTGATTTTGGATTCGGCCCTACGGACATCCGGGCCGCAAGAAACGGATTAATGATAGGACAAAAACCTTTCCTGTCAAGCTTATTTTACATTAGAACACGGCAAGGCTTGTTGGTAAGGCATTTCTCCCTGAGTCATGTCAGACGAAAACCCATCCCAACCTGACCATTCCATCATTTCGATGCCCCTAACTATTTTCAGCCACTCCCTGATTGAATTAGGGACGGCTAGGAAAAGATTTTCGGCTCCCTAACAAAGAGAGGGGACTCCCGGTCAAGGATTGGAGGCACACAGACTTAGCCAGGGAGTCACTAAACAAATGTTACCCATGGCTAATTCTTGTCAGGGGGCGATGGAATGATTTTAGCAGTTAGCTGTGAAGCTCAGGGAGTCACCTGTCCCATTTAAGAAACCCGCTGTCTGTCATTTAATCGTCCCTAGGTTCCAACAGATAGATTTGACAAGTTAATGTGAACTGCGTCAGACTGTTGCCGACAGGACACAAGGAAAACTATGGGTTACTTTAATTTCATATTTCATTTGGAAACAACACTATGACTACAATAACAAAAGTTGCCAATCATCAACAAGCTGGAATTGGCAAGGCCAAAATGAAAATATCCCTAGCTTTTATCCTATTAGGTTCCTGCTATCTGGTAGAACCGGTGTATGCGACACCTATCAATTGGACAGGTGCAAGCAATAACCAATGGGATACCCCCACTAACTGGTCTTCTAATGCTGAACCGACAGCTACTGATGAGGCTAATTTTCCGTCAACGGTTCCCGGTACTGGTTCAACCGTTGTGTTAACTTCTGGCAAGGTTGCCGATAGCCTCAACTTTGCCAATAGCTATAGTTTGAATGGCGGTGACATTTCCCTGACCACCGGCAATGTCAATGTCAGCCCAACATTTAGCGTCACCATAAATTCGGCTTTGACCGGCAGCGCCAACCTGACCAAAGGTGACACCGGTACACTCAGTCTAGGAGGCACTAACACCTATTCCGGGACTACCTTTATTGATGGTGGCACATTGCAGGTGACAGGGGCGGTCAGCAATACTAGCCAAATATTTGTCGGGTCAAGTCAAAGCAATACGGCGTTGACAATTTCCGGCGGCGGCACTGTGACAGACACTCACGGCACGATTGGGTCGGGTCCGGGTTCGATGAATAATGTCGCCACCGTCACGGGTTCAGGCTCAAAGTGGACCAATACAGGGAATTTAAATCTGGGTTTTGATGGAGATCACAACACACTGAATATTCAAAATGGCGGTTCAGTTTTAGCTGACAATACCAACATTGGCGGATCAACTTCGGCCACAAACAACGCACTGAATATCAGTGGATTAGACTCTTCCTTACAGAATAGTAATAATGTAGTCGTAGGATATGATGGCGCATCCAATAGTCTATCCATCCTAGATCAAGCCCAAGCAAGCAATGTACACGCTTATGTGGGTTATTCATCATCAGCCGACAATAATACGGTTACTGTTTCTGGTACAGGCTCGCTTTGGGACAATACGGGTGCTTTTTTTCTAGGCACTGATGGCAGCGGCAACCAGTTGACGGTTTCAGCGGGCGGAAAAGTGACGGTGAATAATCTAGACGCGCTCATGGGTGCCAACTCAGGCTCTGACTCCAACAAACTCATTATACAAGGTGCAAACTCGGAGTTCTCGAACTCCCAAACGTTTTATGTTGGACGCAGTGGCAGCAATAACGAATTGCTAATCCAAGATAGTGGCTTGCTAACGACCAAAAACGTGCGCATAGGCGGTGGCACGGGATTCAGCGGAACCCCTAACGGAAACAAGGCCACTGTCGATGGTGCAGGTTCGGTTTGGAATATTTCTGGAACTTTGCGGGTAGGTTCCGATGGTTCAATCAACAAACTCGACATTACCAATGGCGGCAAAGTGAGTGTCACTGGCAATTCTTTTCTGGGTTACAATGCCACTTCCAGCGGGAATAGTGTGAATATTAGCGGCTCAGGCTCACAGTTTCTGGCCAATAGCCTAGTGATTGGCAATGCTGCCGGAAGTACTAATAATTCTGTGATCGTGGAAAATGGCGGCACACTAAAGTCCACTGGGATTACTCTAGGACAAACGGGTAATCTGCAAATTGGCACTGGGGGTTTGGCTGGAACCGTTGATGCACCCACCGTCACTAGCCCCGCCTCAGATAGCACCGTCACGTTCAATCATAATCAAAGCAATTATACCTTTGGCACTCATATCCAAGGCAGTTTGAATGTGGTGCAAAGCGGTTCTGGTGAAACGGTATTGACGGGTAACAATACCTATACCGGCTCGACGACCATATCGAATGGAACACTGAAATTAGCCGCTGCCACCAACAATATAGCGAGCAGTTCGCTCATCCAAGTTTCAGCCGGTGCGAAATTTGACGTTACCCAAGTGACAGGAGGATTTCAATTAGGCAACGGTCAAACGCTCATGGGCGAAGGGAATGTCATTGGCAATTTTACGACTCTGCCGGGTTCAACCGTAGCCCCTGCTGATATTGGCACCATTGGCATTTTGACTTTTTCCAATGATTTGTCTTTGGGTGGCGCGCTTGCAATCGACCTTGCGGGTGGATTATCTGATCTCGTCAAGGTTTCTGGAAACCTTTTGCTTGGCACAAACTCCATCCTAAATTTGAATGAAACCAGCAATCTTACATCCAAGGTTTTTGTTTTTGCCCAATATGGTAACAGTCAGACACCCGTGGGGAGTTTTGCCCAAATTAATGGTTTGTCGATACCCTATATTATTGACTATGACTATTTAGGTCAGAACGAAATTGCTTTGGTGATTCCTGAACCTTCAACGATCAGCCTGTTTGGCATTGCAGGGCTTGGTTTATTGATATCCAAAAACCGGAAAGCCATTCGCGTTCAAAAATCAGCCCGGTAGGGTGTGAATATACCGCTTTATCGTTTGTCAATGTGTGGCGGGGTTTGCAGCCTCGCCGCTTTTGCATAAGCCACTGGATAATTGGGATGGGCTGGACTGACGATAAGCTATTGGGTATGCGAATCCACCAACAAATCTATTGCCTCCAACGGCAATACTCCCATCAGGCATTCATTTAGAAGTTTGCACACCTAAATCACTCACTCATGGTCATCATCCGTTCCACCAACTTCCACTTCATACGAAGTCAGCATTGCGCCGAAATATTCCCGGTTCAGTCGGGCAATATTGATGATCTTAATGCCTTTGGGGCATTCGGCTTCACAGGCACCAGTATTCGAACAGCCGCCAAAACCTTCCTTGTCCATTTGTGCAACCATGCTTTCCACCCGTTCCTTGCGTTCTGGCTTGCCTTGCGGCAATAGGCTGAGGTGGGAGATTTTGGCGCTGACAAACAACATCGCCGAGGCATTTTTGCAAGCCGCCACGCAAGCGCCACAGCCTATGCACGTGGCGGAATTGAAGGCTTCGTCGGCGATTTTTTTCGGGATGGGAATGGCATTGGCATCGGGCACACCCCCGGTGTTGACGGAAATAAACCCACCCGCCTGAAGTATCCGGTCAAAGGCAGACCGGTCGACAATCAAATCCTTAACCACCGGAAAAGCCCTAGCCCGCCAAGGTTCCACAATGATGGTTTGACCGTCCTTAAACGAGCGCATATAGAGTTGGCAAGTTGTTGTTCGTAACGGTCCATGGGGACGACCATTGATGTGCATGCTGCACATGCCGCAAATCCCTTCATGGCAATCATGGTCGAATGCCACCGGGTCTTCCCCTTTTTTAATCAATTGCTCATTCAGCGTTTCCATCATCTCCAAGAATGACATCTCGGATACGACCTGATCGAGGCTATAGGTTCTAAAAGCCCCCTTGGAGTTCTGGTTTTGTTGCCGCCAAATCTTTAATTTTACTTTCATCTGCTATTTTGACTTCAAGCCATGCAAGCGTATTTCAATGTCAAACAAATGCTCCAAGGCTTCGACATGGCGCAAAGCGTGTTCGACCGACATGCCCCAAGTATAAAAGCCATGCCCTGCGATGATGTAACCATAGATGTCGTCGCCATGCATTTCGATATATTCATCAATCCTTAAGGATAAGCGGGCAATGTTTTGGTCATTGGGGAAGATAGGCACCACGACGCGCTTCTCATGAGTGTCCACCCCTTCCATGGCTTTGAGTAATTCATTGTCTTGCAGGACCACTTCATGGGCAAATAGCTTGGAAACAAGGCTTGCATTGGGGGAGTGCGGATGCAGCACAGATTCTACCCAATCATAACGACGATAGAGTGAGGTGTGAAGTAGAGTTTCGGCGGAAGGATTTTTGCCATCCAAGGGTCGGCCTTCCTCATCCACCCGCATAATGTCGTCGAATTTTAATGCCCCTTTGTTTTTCCCCGACACGGTGATGGCAATGCTGCCGTCGGAAAGTCGTGCGGAAAAGTTGCCGCTAGTGGCGGGTGCCCAACCACGGGCATGGATAAACCGACCTGTTTCGATCAATTCGGCGGCACGGGCTGCAAACTCTTGGGTGATGGGCATTGCGATCATCTCCGGTCTTTGGGTATCGTTGTGTTGATGAGGATTGTAGACCTTGAATCCCTTTGGCTCAATCGGGCAGATGGGTGATATGAGAAAAACCATGATAAAATTTGTCTCATCGTTCAGGGTCGAAAGCATTTCATGATCGAATCTTGCATTCTTTAATGAACCCTTCCTCTTTTTAAGCGTCAATTAACAACAATAACAATCAGGAGTGCAGACAATGCCGTCTTGGCTTGACCAAACAACTCTGTTGCGCGGAAGTTCCCGATGGTGGGCATGGGCCGTGCCATTATTGTTTTTCCTTGCCGCTTTGCTATGGGCTGATTCCAGCTTCGCGCATGAACGCTGGATTTTGTCCCCGGCTCAAGTCGATGAATGGAATGCGAAGCCTAAGCCTTTGCTCTACACCTCGCCTTCCTTACTGAACATCAGCCTGATCTCGGCATTTGTGCTGTTCGCTGTGGGTTGGATACGCTTGGGTTATACCGGAGCCAAAGATTTATTCCCGGATCTGCAAGCCCGATTGGGCAGTTACGGGGATTATGTCGCACCCATACTCCGATTCTGCTTGGCTTGGGCTTTGATTTCATCGGCTTATGGTTTCGAGCCCCGCTATGGTGTCCAGCCATTTAGCTCCCCTACCCTATTCGCCCCGGATTTGGAATTGAATGCCTACGGGGGAAGTTTGCTAGGTTTGCGATGGATTGAGATATTGCTCGGCCTTGGTTTTCTTTTTGGCATCTATGTCCGTATTTTGTCAGTGATTTTATTGTTGCTGGCATTATTTGGCTTGGTGCTGTTTCAACAAGATTTGTTTGCCTATGCCTCCGCATTGGCGGGCATTGCCATTTATTTGTTATTGCAAGGGCCGGGCAGTTACTTTGTGCAAATGCCCGTGGCGCCTAGTTTCCTCCCCATGCAAACCCAGCTTGCCGCAATTCCTAGGCAGCGGGCGCAAGCCATCATGCGGGTAGGGGCTGGGCTAAACATATTGTATTTGGCAGTGGTCTACAAGGTTTTCCAGCCCAATCTTGCCCTAGGCATATTGACCCTCTTTGATGTGCCCATCCTGTCATCATCACCGGAAACCTTCACTCTATTCATGGCTTTGGTGGAATGCACCTGTGGGGTGTTGATCACTGCCGGGGTGATGTTGCGGCCCTTGTCATTATTCTTTTTATTCGCCTTTATTTTTTTCGCGGCTTTGCTGCCAGAAAGTTGGATGGCTCATGTGTTGTACTACGGAGTCATGCTTTCCCTTTTATTTAACGGTGCGGGACATTTCCATATGCCTGAAGCAAAAGACAAATCAGCTAACATTGTCATTATTGGCGGAACCGTGGCAGCCATTCATGCCGCGATGAAAATCGAACGATTGATCGGTCAATATACGCGAGTGAATTTGACCCTCATCCATACCCATCCCAATATGCTGTTCTACACATTATTGCCGGAAGTGATAGGCGGAACCATGCAGCCCGGCAATGTGGTGAATCCGATTCGTCGGGTTCTTCCCAATACGCGGGTCAAATTGGGCGAGGTGTCCCATGTGGACACCAACAGTAAAACCATCAGCCTTTTGCAAAATGGTCGTTTGGTTGGCATTCCCTACGACGAATTGATCTTGGCGTTGTTCCCTATTCCTAACTTGACCGGTCTACCGGGAATGATGGCCCATGCCAGCCCTATCGACTCGGTGGGGGATGCCTTGCACATTCGTAAACGCATCATGGATTCAGTGGAAGAAGCCGAAGCATCAGAAGACCCGGAGGAAAGAAAACGTCTGTTGAGTTTCGCCGTCATTGGTTCGGGTCAACGTTCCTGCGCCACGGCGGTGGAAGTTTGCGAAATGCTAAAAACGGTTGAAACCTCTTATCCCATCCTGAAAGAACATCGCTGGCAAGTGATGCTCTATGAGGACAGTCGTGTTCCATTTAGTCGTTTTGAAGCGTCCATCAAAGCGCAGCGCGACAAGGAATTGGAAAATGCCGGCGTGACACTTTGCCGAAACAAGACGGTTGCAGCCATCACTCGCGATGCGGTGGTGTTGGCAGACGGTGCGCGGCATAACGTAGGGCTGGTCATCAATGCCTCTTTCAAGTTACCCAGTTTGCAAATAGACAGCCAAACCTATCATTGGCCGCTGGATATCGATGACGAACTTAGATTTAAGGAACGCCGCCACATTTGGGTCACGGCGATGCAGCAACAGCACGAAGACAAGAAATTCTTAACGACCGCTGACTACGTTGATTTGGGCAAGACAGCAGGCCAAAACGCTTGGGCGGCCTCGCAGGAATTCCCCACTCATGACTTCAAGCCCAAGGAGCATTGGCTGAAGATATACAATATGGGGCGCCGTTCCATCTGCCGCTTGGGTCCATTATCATTTAGCGGAACGTTTGCATGGTTCCTGTCCCGCGTCACCAACCTTGCCGCCCTACCGGGATTGGAGCGCAATTTACGCATTCTGATCGACTGGTGCTTGGATGTCCCATTCCGTGCCGATATTGCCGTACTGACACCCGATGCCACGGAACGTTTGCAGAGATTGCATTTTGAACCCGGCGACGAAGTGATCCGCCAGGACGAGCGCGGCGACACTGCTTATATTGTGCAATCAGGCCGTTTGGAAGTGCTGAAAAATGGCAAAAAAGTCGGGGAATTGACAGAAGGCGATCATTTTGGCGAGATTGCCCTATTGCAAGATAGCATTCGCACGGCGACGGTGCGCTGCCTGACTTCCTGTGAATTGACGGTATTGACCGGGGAAGATTTTTTAAGCCTGAGTGTAGGTTCTAGCGTGATGGCGAAAGCCATTCAACAGCAAATCGAGGAAAGGAATAAAGCATAAACACGATGAGACTAAAATGCTTTGCGACCCATCTGTTGGCGCTATTACTATTAACCTTAAATGCGATTTCCGCAGATGGCAGTCAACTCATCGACAATCTCAATCAAGGCAAGCCTCAAACCATAGTCACCTATGGCACTAGTTTGACTGAGGGAGGGGCTTGGGTCGGACAATTACGGAATACCTTGGAAACGCAATACCCCGATTTGGTCAATTTCATCAATTCGGGGAAAGCGGGCATGTGGTCGACTTGGGGAGCGGACAATCTGGATAGGCTAGTCATCGACAAAAGGCCGGATACGGTTTTTATCGAATTTGCCATTAATGACGCACATGTGGCCAATCAGGTATCCCTCGCCCAGTCCCGTGCCAATTTGAAAAACATGATTGCCCGCATACGCTCAGCCAATCAATATGCCGAGATCATTCTAATGACGATGAACCCGACCGTTGGGGAAAGCCTTGAGCGACGTCCTCATCTTCAGGAATATTACCAAAAGGTAAGGGAGGTTGCTAAGGAAATGAAACTCAGATTAATCGATCATGATCGGCATTGGCAAAGCCTACTCGAAAATGACAGGGCCTTATTCGACCAATATGTTCCTGATGGCTTGCATCCTGGTTCGACAGGCTGTCAACAAGTGATTACCCCTGAGATATTAAAGTCATTGGGTGTAAAGCAGCATTAGGCAACTCATCCTTGAAATCATTGGATTCCAGTAACACGCTTGGACTTGGTTGGTAATTTAAGTATATTAATACAACCAGTGCTTTAGAATAAAAACTGGTATGCTTATTTCATTGCCAACCATAAAGGATATTTCATGATGAGACCCATTGCCTTGCCTTACACCCTCGGTTTTATGCTGGCGGTGTACTTTTCAAATATGACCTACGCCGCTGACGGCACTGGCCTTGACCGCAGTGTGTTGCCGATTGCTGAGCCTAAGTATCCTCACAGCCAAGTGCTTGACGCTCGCGATGCCACCCCGCCGCCGCGCTTCGAGGTGAAAGCGCCCGATGGCGCACCCAATGTGTTGATCGTGTTGATTGACGACATGGGCTTTGGCATGTCCAGCGCATTTGGCGGTCCAATTCAGATGCCCACGGTGGAAGCTTTGGCCAACCAAGGCTTGCGCTACAATCAATTCCATACTACCGCACTGTGCTCGCCGACCCGCACGGCCCTGCTCAGTGGTCGCAACCACCATATGAATAACATGGGTTCCATCACGGAGACTGCGACGGCCTTTCCCGGTAACACCGGTCAACGTCCAAACAATGTAGCACCTTTGGCGGAGATGCTACGCCTGAACGGTTACAGCACAGGCTTCTTTGGCAAGAACCATGAGACAGCCGCTTGGGAACTCAGCCCATCTGGACCAACCGACCGTTGGCCAACCCGATCCGGCTTCGACAAGTTCTACGGGTTCATCGGCGGCGAGACCAACCAGTGGGCACCCTTGCTTTATGATGGATTGAGTTTGATAGAAACCCCAAAAGACCCAAACTACCATTTTATGACCGACATGACCAACCAGGCGATAGGTTGGATGCGTTATCAAAAAGCATTGACACCCAATAAACCATTTTTTATTTACTTTGCCCCCGGGGCAACCCATGCACCGCATCAAGTACCCAAGGACTGGATTGCCAAATACAAAGGAAAGTTTGACCAAGGTTGGGACAAGTTGCGCGAGGAAACCCTCGCACGGCAAATCAAATTGGGCGTGGTTCCTCATGGCACCCCATTAGCGCCCAAACCTGAAGCCATCAAAGATTGGGACAAGCTATCAGCGGACGAGAAAAAGCTGTTTTCCCGCCAAATGGAGATTTTCGCGGGCTTTGGTGAATACGCCGACACTGAAATTGGACGCTTGGTTCAAGCCATCGGCGACATGGGTCAATTGGACAACACCTTAGTCTTCTATATCGTTGGCGACAACGGAACTAGCGCTGAAGGTGGCATGAACGGCATGTTTAACGAAATGACCTACTTTAACGGCGTCCAGGAAACCGTAGCCGATATTCTCAAGCACTATGACGAGCTGGGCGGGCCAATGTCTTATTCGCACATGGCTGCCGGCTGGGCGGTGGCAGGCGACACGCCATTCACTTGGACCAAGCAAGTGGCTTCGAACTTCGGCGGAACTCGCAACGGGATGGTCGTGCATTGGCCCAAGGGGATACAAGCCAAGGGCGAAGTTCGTCCTCAGTTCCATCATGTCATCGACATCGCCCCGACGGTGCTGGAAGCAGCCAGATTGCCGGAACCGAAGTCGGTCAATGGCACTGTCCAAGAACCCATCGAAGGCGTGAGCATGGCGTATAGCTTTGCCGATGCCAAAACCGATACTCGCCACAAGACGCAATATTTCGAGATGATTGGCAACCGCGCCATCTACCATGACGGCTGGTTCGCAGGCACCATCCATAAAGCGCCTTGGGAAGCCCAACCTCGCGCCAAGTTGCAAGACGACAAGTGGGAACTTTACGACACGCGCAAAGATTTCAGTTTGGCAAATGACTTAGCAGCCCAGAACCCGCAGAAATTGAAAGAGCTACAGGATATTTTCATTCAGGAAGCAATCAAAAACCGCGTTTTGCCAATCGACGACCGCAGCATCGAGCGGTTGAACGCCAAGTTGGCCGGCCGCCCCGACCTGATGGACGGGCGAACTTCCTTGACCGTCTACCCCGGCATGAAGGGGATGTCGGAGAATGCCTTCATCAACATCAAAAACACCTCCCACACCATAACTGCCGAGCTTGAAATCCCGAAGAATGGTGCTAAGGGTGTGATACTTGCGCAAGGAGGGCGTTTTGGCGGTTGGAGCCTGTATCTCGACAAGAGCGGCAAACCGACCTATGCCTACAACTACTTAGGGTTGAAGCGCTTCAGTATCGCTGCTGCCAAGCCACTGCAACCGGGTAAGGCGACTCTTCGCTTCGAGTTCGATTATGACGGCGGCGGGTTGGGTAAGGGCGGCACTGGTAAGCTGTTTGTAAATGACCAACCAGTCGGACAAGGACGAATTGACCTGTCTCAAGCGATAGCTTTCTCCCTTGATGATGCTGCGGACGTTGGGGAAGACGACGGCACACCCGTAACTGAGGACTACAAGGTTAATGGTAACCAGTTCACCGGCACGATTAAGCAAGTGACAGTGGCTTTGCAAGCAGCCAAGGCGAACGTTCAAAGCGTAGACGAGGAAGCCAAGAAAAACGCCGCATTCAAGAAAGCAATGTACGATTGATGAGCCTTGACTTAGGAATCGGGTTTAATTAATAGTGAATGAGTAGTGCAAGGCTTGCCTTGCACTGCCAACTTAACTATCTCTATCGAAACAGTTCGTGCCTACCGTCCAAACACAGCCTTCCAGTCACTGGCATAATGTCACTCGATAGACTGCTGTTTTCTTAAGATATTTTCAGGATAGACGAATGTCCTCGTACCAAAGCCTAGCCATTCCTTATCCTCAAGTATAATCACATCATAAGTAAGATCATGAAATCTATAATTTATTTCCGTTATCCTGCATAGCACTTCCTCGGCCCCGTAAAGGGCAGACCTGAATCTTACGATGACCCGCGAGCCTTCTTGGTATTCTGGTTGAGCTTTAAACGTCAACCATTTTGCATAAGATGCAGCATCCAGAACTTTTCTGTAGTACCAAATAAAGTATCGTTTCATGGCTCACCTCGTATTGTAAATAAACTTGGCAAACGGGTAGCTTAAAAAAAGGTAACATACCCGGCTGAAGTAAAATTGACAAAAAAACCAGCTTTCAGCGCAATAAAACAGGGAGGTTTCCCATGAAAAAACACAACTTATTATTCTAAGGCACTCCAACGTCCATACAAGATCAATCAGTTAGATTCAACTGATTCAGGAGGCTTTAAAATAATGGACAATGATGCGGAAGTAGAGTTCCTGACACTTACAAGTCACTATGCCTACCTAGCCAATTTTGACAGGCATCGTTTAGCTTTTGCTTTCAGTTTCAGGCCGAAAGTTTTCAAAGCAATACTCTAGGTCTTTTAGCCAGATTTCGCGTTGCTTAGCAGAAACGAAGCTTGCCTCAAAGCTATTGCGAGCCAAGACAAAGACCTGACGGGATGACAATTTCAGTGTCTCAACAGTTTGAAGATAGTTGTCATTGATGTATCCGCCAAAATAAGCAGGGTCATCCGAATTCAAGGTTACACACACTCCCATATTCAACATCTGAACCAAGTTATGGGCATCAAGACTAGGGAATACGCGCAATTTGACATTCGACAATGGACAAACAGTTATCGGTATTCGCTCACGCACTAGGCGCTTCATCAAATCCGGGTCATGGATCGCATTCACACCATGGTCTATCCGCTCAACCTCCAGAATATCAAGCGCTTTGGAGACGTAGGACGACGGTCCTTCCTCCCCCGCATGGGCTACTCTGTGCAAACCGAATGCCTTGCAACGGGCAAAAACCTTGGCGAATTTTTCCGGGGGATTGCCTAGCTCGCTAGAATCAAGTCCGACACCGATGAAGTGTTCGCGGAACGGAAGTGCCTGTTCCAGCGTCTCCATTGCCGACTCTTCAGAGAGATGGCGAAGGAAGCAAAGAATCAACTGCGCATCCACCCCTAGCCGTTCATGGGCATCTTGGCAAGCTCTCGACAAACCGAACACAATGGCCCCCATCGCAACACCGCGCTGAGTATGGGTCTGGGGATCGAAGAAGATTTCGGCATGGACTACATGCTCAGCCGCAGCGCGTGTGAGGTACGACCAAGCCATATCATAAAAATCCTGCTCCTGTTGCAACACGCTTGCACAGGCATAATAAACATCCAGAAAACTTTGAAGATCAGAAAATGCATAAGCAGCCCGCAAATCACCAACATTGGAATAAGGCAACGCAATGCCGTTTCTACGTGCCAATTGGAAAATCAGTTCGGGTTCCAGCGACCCTTCGATATGGATGTGCAATTCGGCCTTAGGCATAGCCTTGATTAATGTCGGCAGATATTGGATAGGAATGTCGTCAATATTGACCATGGAAACAATCAAGTCAGTTGGCAGTGGCTGTCACGAAAAAAAATCGATTGTATTGTGGCACACGCCGTTCAGTCCGTCAGCTTCCGTTAGCATCGTTGAATGTAATCAACCCACTTGCACCCAGTTATGTCCAGCCAAAACGAAGCACCTGAGCTTTTCGGGAACATAAACATAATGGATTGCATTTAGACGCATTCTGCCTTAAGTTATAGCTCCGGGGTGCATTACCTCCAATTCGACAATAATGACACCTATCAGGATTATGTGCAGGGAAAGATGGAACTGCCGGGCCTGTGCTGAAAGCCTGGGATACCCGTTTACCCGCAGATCACCCCGACTTTCAAGCCGTGGGCGGCGACAGCCAGCAACTCTGTCAAGGCAATTTGATTCGCTTCCGCAGTTTGACGGGTATTTGCAACGACATCAAGAACCCTTTGATGGGTTCCACACATATGCCATTCGCACGGAATGTTCAGTTTGAAGCCACTTATCCTGATTTGGGCAAGGAGAAATTGGCGCGCAATCGCCACGGTGACCGCCTTGGACTGTTAAAACCTGACCCACAAGTCATTAGCCGTGTATTGTTCACCCGGCAACAAACCCAATTCGACCCTTGGGCGCGTGACCGGGGCGAGTATTATTCTTTGCAACAGACCCCGCATTCGAAAAATCCCAATAATGCGTGAGTTCTTAAATCTACAGCATCAATTCCGTTGGCGGGGGCTTGATTGGTAATCTAAGCACCATAACAGGGCACAAAAACAACTGTAAAACACCCTTCAATTTAAAAAAAGCGCCCATTTTGGCGCTTTTTTTTTGAGGCTAAAATAACAGGCATTTTGGCCTGAAATCTGTCCATGGATAGGTCATTCGTAATTATTTATATAAATCATAGGTTTTTATGCTTATTCATGTCTAATCGCCAAGGTGCGGAAAAATAATTATTAAAAATATTTACTATTGATACGAAACTATGTATCTTTATTGTGCCAACAAAATTGTATGCTCTACTATTGTGCGTCTTCGTAAATCTAATCCGTCCTTGGAGAAGCCACTCATGACATTTTTCATTGATGCAGCTGTTAACCCTATTTTCAAATTCAGGATATCGAAATTGTTGGCGTTTCTGTTTGGCCCTGCCATTCATGCCCAGGCATCGCCAAAGCAAACGACTGAATCTCTACATAAATTAATGAGTAAGCTAATGAAATTAAAAACATTCTGCTTTGTTGTTTTACAACTTGCCTTTATCATCCCCTCACCAGCCCAAGCCGACACCCATCCCCCGCTGGTGGGTAAAGTGATTCATCAAACACCGAAATCTTCTTGTTTGGTCAAAGACGATGCAGAGGGTCAAGCCAAGGATCTGGCGGTTACTTCGGCGAAAAGCTATTGCCGCAGCGAGGGTTTTGGATGGCGTTCCTCGTCAGTCAAGAATTTGGGGAACTTAGATTGCCATCGTTGCGGTGACAATCATTATTCCTGCGGGTATAGTAATGTTTCCTTCGAATGCCGCAAGGCAAACCCTCAATTGAGTCTGTCGGAATGGTTTTCGGCTGCACGATGAATTTCCCTGATCTCTCCCTAATATAACCACGCCTAAGAAAGGCAAGACTTCCCCCACTCCTTACAGCTATCACTCGTTTTACCCTCCCCTTTTTTTACCCCGAAAAATAGCCAGTGCCTTTCGGCGTGACGCGGGGTAAAATCCTTTTATGGGGCAAGAAATACAACTCAACCAATTCAAACCAGAACATTTCGCATTGTTCGAACGTCGGCTTGCCGACGAAACCGAATTGATGGCGGAATGGCTTACACTTGGCCGATTTGCCAGTGATGCCCATGTCGGTGGCTTTGAATTGGAGGCTTGGTTAATCAACCATGCTCATTTGCCCACACCCATCAATGAACAGTTTCTTCAACGCCTTGCCCATCCATTGGTAGTGCCTGAGTTGTCCAAATTCAATGTGGAACTCAATGGAACCCCCCAGCCACTGCAAGGACATGCCCTTTCGCTGATGGAACGCGAACTGACGTCAACATGGAAACATTGCCGTACCGTTGCCACCGACTTGGAGAGCATGATGATCCTGATCGGCATATTGCCAACGGTAAGGGATTCGGACCTTTCCTTGGATAATATGTCTTCTTTAAATCGCTTTCGTGCGCTGAATGCCGAAATTATCAAGCGACGGCTCTGTCAACCCTTGCGGCTGATGATCGAAGGCCATGAGCGCTTGGCTCTGCTGCATGAAGATGTCATGCTGGAAGCCGCGACGACCTCCTTCCAAGTGCATTTGCAAGTGCCAGCCACTCAGATAGTCCGCTACTACAACGCCACGTTGATTTTATCCGCGCCTATGGTTGCGGTTGCCGCCAACTCGCCATTTTTGTTTGAAAAGCAATTGTGGGACGAATCACGCATCCCTTTATTTGAACAAGCAGTGGATACTTGCGGTGAAAGCCGGGTGACTTTTGGTTCGAATTATCTCAAAAACTCCCCGGTGGAACTCTTCATCGACAATCAACAACGCTTCCCGGTTTTACTGCCTATGGATTTGGGTGACGATGCGACGCAGTTTAACCATCTGCGCCTACACAATGGTACTCTGTGGCGCTGGAACCGCTTGTTGCTAGGGATTGATGACCAAGATATTCCCAATATTCGCATCGAGCATAGGGTCATGCCTGCAGGACCCTCCCTTGTCGACATGATTGCCAATGCGTCACTTTATATTGGGGCGGCACAGAGTCTGGCTAATCGCCATGATTCGCCAGAAAATCTCATTTCATTTCGCGATGCACGTTCGAACTTCTACCGGGCAGCCCGCAATGGACTGGAATCCAGTCTGATTTGGCTGGATGGCAAGGAAACAGGCCTGCGAAATCTGCTGCTCGCAGAGTTGATTCCAATGGCCTCTGAGGGTTTGCAGCAATTAGGCATAAACAGAGATGACATTGAACATTACCTTGGCATTATCCGCAACCGGGTCGAGAGCGGTCAAAATGGCGCGGATTGGCAAAAAAAATATGTCACCCGATACGGGCGAGATTTCTCTCAATTGACAGCCGCCTATCTTCATAATCAACTTAGTGGAAAACCAGTGCATGAATGGGATGTTTGAATGCTAAACAGACTCGACCAATTGCCGCCGGGTTTCTTACAAGCCAATGCCAGCGACTTGCAAGACTTAATGGGGAGCCCAACGCTTATCCATCTAAAGGGCCGACGCCCCGAACCTTTGTTCGTCTCCATCCTGCTCCACGGCAATGAAAACTCTGGCCTGAATGCGATGCAGCGAGTCTTGTCGCACTATCACACCAAACCTCTGCCCAGGTCTTTGTCGCTGTTTATCGGCAATGTTGCGGCGGCTCGGTCAGGTGTGCGGCGATTGGATGACCAGCCGGATTACAATCGCGTTTGGCCAGGCTGTGAACCACAAGGTTTGCCAGAAGAGCTAATGATGGCGCAAGTCGTCGAGGAAATGCGCATCCGCAAGGTGTTTGCCAGCATTGATATTCACAACAATACGGGTCTTAACCCGCATTATGCTTGCGTCAACCGCTTAGATCAGCGTTTTTTACAGCTTGCGAATTTATTTTCAAGGATTGCCGTTTATTTTGTCAGGCCAGTCGGCATACAGGCCATGGCATTTGCGGACTTATGCCCGTCAGTGACGGTGGAATGCGGCAAGATAGGCTCCCTAGCTTCCGACGACCATGCTGCCGACTTTGTCGAAGCGGCACTGCACTTGGACCACTTCCCAAGTCATCCAGTGAACCGCCATGATATTGACCTCTATAGAACCGTCGCTCTTGTCAAAGTGCCAGAAACCACCCGCTTCACCTTTGACAACGGCACGGCGGACATTGTCTTTGAAACCGACCTCGATCATTTGAATTTCACCGAGCTTCATGCGGGGACAAGCTTCGGCCAAGTCGCGCCACATTGTGCAATGCCTTTGCAAGCCTTTGCCGACGACGGAAAAGAAGTAGCCACGCAATACTTCGAAATCCGTGATGGTGAACTATTAACCCGGCAAGCATTCATGCCTGCCATGCTGACCCGTAATGAACGCATCATCCGCCAAGATTGCTTGTGCTATTTAATGGAGAGGATGAGTTATGAGGGGTAACGGCCATTGCACAAGACCGGCTCGGTTTTTTCAACCGAGTCGGTTCTGCTTCTATCGTTTTAGCATCGCTTGCATGACCGCTTCGGGGTCCTCCTGTTGTGGAATATGCCCTATTCCCGGCAACACAGTCAGTTTGGCGGCTGGTTGAAGTTTTGTTAGCCTGTAGGCAACTTTAACCGGAATGACTAAATCCTGCTCGCCCCAAACGACATGGATAGGAATACCCAGTTTTGCTATTCGAAACGCAAAGTAGGGACGGAGAAATGGCAAACGCCAAACCAATTGATGCAAGATGGATAAAAACGCATCCCGCTGCTTTTCGTTCCAAATCCGCTCATTGACGCGCTGATACAGGAACTGCCTATCCGGTTCTGGCAAATTGTCCAAATTGGCATAGAACAGGCGCAGGCTTTCATAGGCTTCCTTAGGTTTGGTTCGCAAATCGTCATACGAACGCTTGCCTAGGAATGGCAATGCCATCATCAGTAAAAAATGATGGTAGGAAAACACTGGCGTGGTTAGCGTTCCATCTAACAGGGTAAGGCCGGTAATCTTGTCGGGGCACTTGATCGCCATGGCTTCGGCAATCATAGCGCCCAATGAATTACCCATCAAATCGGCACTGCCCAAATTTAGCATTTCCATCATTTCCAATACCGTGTCACGCAGATATGAAAGCGAGTATATCCGGCTCGGCTTTTCACTCCGTGCAAATCCCGGCAAATCGAGGGCAATAACCCTAAAGTTTTCTGACAATGGAATGAACAGATGCCGCCATGTGTCGGCATCATCGCCCAAACCATGGATCAAAATCAAATTTGGCTTGTCCGATTGACCGGAATCGTAATAGAAAACGGTCGCCTTACTTTGCGTAAGTTCGATAAATTCGCCGTAATCGATGAGAGTCGGCCAAGGCCGCATAGGTCCAATGAATTTTTCCATATCAAAAACCCTAGTGCTTCATTATGTTTGAGGTTCTCTTAAGGTGGGCTAAGGTGCGCTTTAAGCTTAGCGATAAACGGAAAAGTTTGAAATGCGCACCTAGCCCACCCTACGATTTTGCTTAGCTCATACTGAGAATTGCTGCATCAATTGCCCTTTCCAGATTTGGCGCAAACCTGCGGCGCATGATATGGAATTCCCAACAATTTGAAGTAATTCTCCCCTAGGGCAATGTTCCTGAACGCTTCGTCACTTAGGTATTGGTTGATCCGGCTGTTGACTTCCAATTCTTCCTTGTAAATAGGAAACTGTTTGGCACGGGCAGCCACAAAGTCAGTGCCTGGCAGTATACGGGTGGAATATTGATTAAAGAATGCGACGTATTGGTCGCGGGCCACCGGCTTGCTGAAAAAATTGTCATAAAGCACACGCCAGGAAATATCCAACATCAGGTTTGGGTCTTTGTCCAAAAACCGTTTCATGATGGCAATATGTTCGGCGGGTGGGATGTTGGTCAGTTCCTTGGAAAGTCCCATATGCGCCCAAACGATTTTATTATTGGGATAAAGTTCGACAACCTTTTCCATTAGCGGAAGATATTTCAAGGGTTCGGCATTGTTGCCTAGGTCAGAATGGATATTGATGGGAATGCCTCGTTCTTGGAGCAAACCCATGAAGTCCTTCCATTTTGCAATATCTTCTATCGTCGCTGCCTCATGGTGGTTGCCGAAAAGCGCTTGTTTGACCAAGTTCACCTCCCCCATCCACTTGAACATCTTGGGATATTCCTTATCGTATAAACGAATCATGTTCATGGTGTCATCCGGCTTCGCCAAATCGGGAAACGTCATGGATAAGGTTAGGTATAAATTATTGGGCTTGGCTTCCAGATAATTGGCGGCATTGACGAAATCATTCTTGATGCTAGGCAGTGCAGGCGTGCCGGGGCAATCGAGATAATAGGTGCAAGTAGAATCCACCGGCAAGATTTGGCCGATTCCGTACACATTGACAAACCTGACCCCGGTTTTGTCAAAATAATCCGTCAACTCTTTAAAGGGAATGGCAGGTCCGCCAAATGGGCGAAAATGGATGTGGGAATCAAGCACAGAGGTATAAGGCTCTGCTTGGCGGTCAAAGCATGGCGAGTCGGCTTTAGTGAAAGAGGCAAGATCACGTTGCGGCTGACTGGCACAGGCGGCTAGGAAAGCAAAGGAAATACTGGTTGCAATTTTGGCAAAAGTACGAAGATGCATAAGTGCTGTGTCCTAAACTAATTGAGTTCATTAATTTTATTGGTGTGTGCCAAAGCTTATGCTTGACGGCTTATTATGCCAAATTTTTCATAAGATGCCGAAACAAAACCGAAACTTTCCCTAATAAAGCCACAAGCAACATGCCACCAACACCATAGGTATCGATAACTGATTTTTCTAAAATATAGAATGTTTCTTTATCTCTAAAAAAACTAGAAACCGGAAT
>CAIYXP010000080.1 GCA_903930145.1 uncultured Methylococcaceae bacterium | reverse complement strand
GGGCCAATCAGCCAGTTTTGCACCAAGGAAAGTAACAAGACTTTGACGTTTTTGAATACCTGTGGCAATTCCTCGTAACGCACCTTCGCCAACGGCGGATACATCATCAATATCAAGCCCACGGCAATCGGGATGGAGGTCGTGCCGACTTGATAACGGGTCAAACCTTGGGTGAAACTAGGCACAAAATAGCCCAATGCCACGCCAACACCCATGGCAATGAAAATCCACAAGGTCAAGAACCGTTCAACGAAGCCCAGCCGTTTGAGCATGGCGGGTTTAGGGCTTGGATTAAGGCTTTTAGTTTGACGTATGTTCATGGGCGTTTTCCTTTAATGGGTTTCTGCACCGATTTTGTTCAGCGCCTCGCTGAGTTCCTGCCTAGCCATGCTTTCAACCGGCAGTGCCAGTAGTTGATGGATGCGCTTTTCCAAGGTGGCATACGTGGCTTCGAAAGCCGCGATGATTTCTTCTTCCGTACCTTTGACATGGCCTGGGTCCGCCAAGCCCCAATGTCCGCGCACGGCTTTACCCAGATAAGCCGGACACGCCTCCCCCCCCGCCGAGTCGCAAACGGAAATCATGATGTCGATGTTGGCATCCTCAAATTCATCCCACGATTGGCTGACATAGCCTTCCGTAGGAAGCCCATGACGGGCCAAGGTTGCCAAGGCTCCGGTGTTGATTCTGCCAATGGGATGGCTACCCGCGCTAAAAGCTTTGAAGCGGCCTTGGCTTAAATGGTTAATCAAGGCTTCGCCGAGTACACTTCGGCAAGAGTTGCCGGTGCAAAGAACGAGAATGTTAAGGGGGCGGTTAGTCATAGGTGGCTCCTTAAAATGTTTGAATTTAACGGGTCTACTTTGAACTATTGTCACGCGATGGATTGGCAAAGCGTACTTTGCCCGTCAAGGCAAGCCTTGACACTCCCTCACTACGTTTGCATGATACCCGCCAATCCTTTCGCACCAATCGGCGGCTCCGCCAGCCAAGGAATCAAGGCGCAACGGGGCGACAATTCTTCGGCAACTTTGCGGATGAAAGGGATTTCATAGCGGCCTCTCTCGGATAACAGCGGATTGTGTGTTCCACTCGCCAACAGGCTTTGATTAATGACCCAGGCAAAGGGCTTGATCCCAGCCCTTGCCAAATCCTGTTGTAAACGTTCGGCTTCATGGACAGGCGTGGCTTCAGCCAGTGTCGTGATGATGACGCGGGTATATGCGGGATCACGCAATCTGGGCAATAATTGGCGCACCGCTTCGGGCATGTCGCCCTGTACCCGCATCACTTCCCGGTGATAAGCTTCGGCGGCATCCAACAGCAAAATGGTATGCCCTGTTGGCGCGGTGTCCAGCACGACAAAAGCATTTTTGCCAGCCTCCACCGTTTTGGCAAAAGCGCGGAACACGGCGATTTCCTCGGTGCAGGGCGAGCGCAAATCCTCTTCCAACATGGCCAAGCCACTGGCATCCAAGTTTTTGCCGGCCTTTTCCACAATCTCTTGACGGTAGCGTTCGACTTCGGCTACCGGGTCGATCCGGCTGACCGAAAGATTCGGCACCGGGTTTTCGATGGTGACGGCGACATGCGCCGCCGGGTCGGTGGTGGACAATAGGACAGGATGGCCGCGTTGGGCCAATGCAACAGCAATTGCAGCAGCGACGGTGGTTTTGCCGACGCCGCCCTTGCCCATGGTCATGATGACCCCATGTCCACCCTTTTCCAAATCATTGAGCAAGCTATTAAATGATGGCAATTCGGGTGGATTGGCAACAGTCGGATTTGCGGGAGCGGCGTAGGCATTCGGGTTAATCAGGCTACGCAAGGCGGCAATGCCCACCATGCCGAGTGGCATTAATGGCGTCACTTGGCGAGGCAAGTTTGCGAGCCTATCCGGCATAGACTTTAAGGCTGCGTTCGCCCGCCGCGTCATCGCATCGGCAATGGCATCATGGTCTAGTTCGGCTTGGAACAATCCGTTGATTGCCAGCACTTGATTGCTGATGCCCAACTCCGCCAGTTCGCCGCTGGTTCGATCCGCCTCGCGCAAAGCCGACGTTTCGGGCCGACTGACCAACACCACCGTTGTTTGTTGCGCGTCAGCCAATTGTTCCACGGTTGCCGCGTATAAACTGCGTTGCTTCTCCAAACCCGCCAATGGCCCAAGGCAAGACGCGCCGCCAGTGGAAGATTCAATGAAACCATTCCAAGCCGACGGCAAGGACAATAACCGCAAAGTATGGCCCGTGGGCGCGGTGTCGAAAATCACATGGTCGAAATCTTGGGTTTTCTCAGGGTCACCCAATAGGGCGGAAAACTCGTCAAACGCGGCAATTTCAACCGTACATGCCCCAGAAAACTGTTCTTCCATGCTGGCGATGGCGGCAGGCGGCAGTATACCCCGATAGGGTGCGACCATGCGCTCGCGGTAGGCATGGGCAGAGGCTTCCGGGTCGATATTCAATGCAAACAAACCCGGCACTTCTGGAATAGAAGTGGGAATGCCAGACAAATTCGCACCTAACACTTCGTCGAGGTTGGAAGCCGGGTCAGTGCTGACAATCAATACTCGCCGACCCGCATCAGACAAGGCTATGGCAGTCGCACAGGATAGCGAAGTTTTACCCACTCCCCCCTTGCCGGTGAAAAACAGATAACGGGTATTGATTGATGGAATGTCCATTGAGCAGATACTAGGGATTAATGAATCTAGGAGCGGACCAACCCTAAGATGATTTGATCTTCATCATAATGGCGGATGGAACCGTTTAAGAATAAGAACAGCTCCAAGCTAATTGTTAGCAGCAACCACTACTAGGCTTGCAACAACTCGACTCGGAAATTTTGATGTGCGGTTTTTCCGCTTTAACAGCCAAGCCAAGTTTGCTTGCCAATTGGTCGCGATTCAGATAGATGCCCGTGGAAGCCACCTTCCCATCCACTACCATGATGGGCAAACGGTCCATGCCGGCTTCCATTTCCTTGACCACCTCCGGGTTGGATGCGAAAGCCTGGGGGTCTTGCGACAAATTATGCCTTGCCACTTCAACGTCTTGTTCCGACAGCCATTGCAAGTCGGCGACGAATTGGACGAGAACAGGATCGACATCGACCCCGCACACACCCGTGGAACAACACATGGCCGGTTCGTAAACTTCGAATTTTTTCATGGTTTTTCTGCCTTTCTGAGATAAGTTGTAAGGGGTTTTGAAACTATTCGGCTTGATGTTGATGGTCTTGCACCAGCCCAATTTCACGAACTTTTCGCTCAAGGGCAAGCCGCTCAAGGCTCGCTGGGTTCAACACAGTGAACAGCGAAATCCGCCGTTCCAATTGGGTGAACACTTTGGAAAACGCCATGAATTTCTGATCGTCGTCCACTGCCGCTGGATCGGGTACACCCCAATGGGCGGTGATCGGCTGTCCCGGCCAAACGGGGCAAATCTCACCCGCCGCGTTGTCGCAAACCGTAATCACGAAATCCAATTCGGGCGATCCCGGCTGTGCAAATTCGTCCCAATTTTTACTACGAAAACCCGCGCTATCAAGTCCTTCGACTTCCAACCGTTCTAAGGCATAGGGATTGACAACACCTGTGGGGTGGCTACCGGCGCTAAAAGCGCGGAAACGCCCCCCACCCAATTCTTTCAATAATGCCTCAGCCATGATACTTCGAGCCGAATTGCCGGTACACAAGAACAACACATTGAAAACTTTATCGCTCATATAAAACCTTCTTTTTTTATGGATGAATTAGGCGGGTTTTAATGCACCCAATGCCTCATCGTCCGTCCAGCCAGACGGACAGACAGCAGCGCCAGTCAACCGACCGGCATCCCCGGCAAACATTGGCTGACCCACCAACCCATCGGCGGCAGTGTTCAGCACAGCCAATGCCCAATCCGGCAAGTCGGGATGCAATTGGTAATAAACCCAAGCCCCTTGCCTGCGGTCTTGCAACAAGCGGCAGGTGCGCAACAATGCCAGATGGCGGGAAATTTTTGGTTGTGACATTTGCAAAGCTTGAGTCAATTCGCACACGCACAACTCCCCGCGTCGCTGCAACAGCAACAAGCAACGGAGCCGGGTCTCGTCAGCTAGGCATTTGAAAAAATGTGCGGGCAGGAGCATTTTGTCTGACATTTAGATATATGGATGTCCATATATTAAAGCAACACGCATAGAATGCAAGAAAAAATTTCAGCCTCACTTTACATCAACCGCTACCTGTCCAATGTTCTTTCGTTGCCTATACAAAATATAAGCCCCCCAGACAAAACTCAATAGAATCAATAGGGTTCCAATGCCAAAACTCACATTGGCGATTTTTCGTGCGCTTGACAACATGTTCATCATGGTGAGCAGGTTGCCCCAGTCATGGAATTCCTCAGAGGCTCCGCCCACCAAAGGCAACATTCGGTAATTTGCGTCTGCAATATAAGGGGAAACATCAATGAAGCTCTGGCCCGTCCACCACAGCATCACCGATGCGGCAAAGTTATCGCGCCGTTGAAAAATAAAAGCCAGCATCAGCCCGAAAGGCAATGCCACTTGGAATAAACTGCCTCCCAGTATATGCATAAACTTGCCAAACGGCATGAATAACACATGCCCAAACTCATGAAAGGGAAGATTGATATTATGCATAAACGAGCCCATAATAAGCTCCCAATCAATCCCACCAATAATGAATTTAAAACCCCATATCAATAAGCCAATAAAAGTAATGGCACGAGCGTAAAATTCAATAATCTCAACATGCTCAGGCACATAAGTAATGGCCTCTAGGATATTTTGAAAACTGGACTTTTCATCCTCATCAATTGACCTTGAGACTCTAGCGTGTTGCGGAACCACCCCTTTTTGTCGTGCCAGCCATTTATTATAGGCGATGCCACAGGCGGGGCAAATCAGAGGGTTAAGTTCGGCATCTGAAGGTTTGCGGACATATCCGCATTTCGGGCAAGGGCTACTCATGGGATGCACTCGAGTCAATTTGTTGAATCAATCCGGTAGTTGTAAAGATTGTAATTAAATCCACCATTTGTCAACTTTGGGCAGAGACGGGGCTTACGCCGTGATCGAGCCATATTGAAAGCATCTTAGGAAAAAGCCTTAATCTAAGCTTTCGTTAAAGAGATTACGCAACTCACTTTGAACGGCCTTTGTTTACACAAACTTAGAATATATATTAGATTCAATCACTTGACAATCTTATAAACAAGATTTTTAACATGGATGAATCTGGCAATAAGCGATTCGATACAAAGTGATTGATTAAAACGCCGTTTTATATTCAAATTCCACTATTAAAAGCCGATCTCACCTGTTGATTTTTTTCATTCATGTGGGATTGCTTAACAGATCAATGTATTACAAAACGAGAAAACGATGAGTCAGCCGGACTGGGACAAAAACACGGTCGCGCAAGTGATCGAAAGCTTAAAAGACAAACCGGGCGCAATGTTGCCGATTTTGCATGGCATTCAAGATGCTTTAGGTTACATTCCAAAAGGGTCTGTGCCGTTGATTGCCAACGCACTGAATGTTTCCCGCGCAGAGGTTCATGGGGTCATCACGTTTTACCATTATTTTCGTGACACCCCGCCGGGACAACACACTATTCACGTGTGCCGGGCCGAATCCTGCCAATCGATGAACGGCACTGGTCTGGAAGCCCACGCCAAAGCCAAACTTGGCATCGATTACCACGAAACTACAGCGGATGGGGCTTTCAGCTTGGAACCGGTTTATTGTTTGGGAAACTGCGGTTGTTCCCCGGCAATCTCGGTTGACGGAGAAGTTTATGGTCGGGTCAGCCCAGAACGGTTTGACGAAATCTTGGACGAAGTGAGGGCGCAAGCATGAGCATTAAAGTATTTGTTCCTAGGGATTCCAGCGCACTGTCATTGGGCGCAGAAAAAACTGCCAAAGCCATCGCCTCCGAAGCCGCCAAGCGTGAGCTTGACATTGAATTGGTTCGCAATGGCTCACGCGGTTTGTTTTATTTGGAGCCGTTGGTTGAAGTTATAACGGCTAAAGGCCGAGTGGCTTATGGTCCGGTCCAACCCAAAGACGTGCCTAGCCTGTTTGATGCCGATTTCCTGAAGGGTGGCAGCCATCCTTTAAGCCAAGGATTGACTGAAGAAATCGAGTACCTGAAAAAGCAGGAGCGCCTGACTAATGCGCGTGTTGGCATCACCGATCCGGTCAGTTTGCAGGATTATTTAGCCCATGACGGCTATAAAGGCTTGAAAAATGCGTTGAACATGGAACCAGCGGAGATTGTCAAACAGGTCACGGATTCCGGTTTGCGCGGACGCGGTGGCGCGGCCTTCCCCACCGGCATCAAATGGAACACCGTGCTGAATGCGCAAGGCGAGCAAAAATATATCGTCTGCAATGCCGACGAGGGAGACTCTGGCACGTTTTCGGATCGCATGATTATGGAAGACGACCCGTTTGTCTTGGTTGAAGGCATGACGATAGCCGGTTTGGCAGTCGGTGCAAACCAAGGCTATATCTATTTGCGGGTTGAATATCCTCATGCCCATAAAAACCTGAATGCGGCGATTGCGGCAGCGGAGCAAGCCGGGTATTTGGGTGACAATATTTGCGGTTCCGGCAAAGCGTTTAATTTGGAAGTACGCTTGGGCGCTGGCGCTTATGTCTGCGGCGAGGAAACCTCCCTATTAGAAAGCTTGGAAGGCAAACGCGGCTTAGTGCGTTATAAACCACCATTACCCGCTATTAAGGGGTTATTTGGCAAACCGACCGTTATCAATAATGTTATCTCTCTTGCCTCCGTACCCATTATCTTGGACAAAGGCGGCGAGTATTATAAAAACTTCGGCATGGGCCGTTCACGCGGAACCCTGCCGATTCAATTGGCCGGCAATATCAAACGCCCCGGTTTGATTGAAAAAGCCTTCGGCATCACCTTGCGGGAATTGCTCTACGACTACGGCGGCGGTTCCGCAACCGGCAGACCGATCAAAGCCGTGCAAGTCGGTGGGCCGTTGGGTTCTTTCGTGCCGGAATCCCAATTCGACACCCCCTTGGATTATGAAGCCTTCGCCGCCAACTGGGCGGTATTAGGCCACGGCGGCGTAGTGGTATTCGACGACACTGTGAATATGGCAACCATGGCCCGTTATGCGATGGAATTCTGCGCCATTGAATCCTGTGGCAAATGCACCCCCTGCCGTATCGGTTCAACCCGTGGCGTGGAAGTCATGGACAAAATTATCAACAATCAGGATAGGGCTAAGAATATTGCCTTGTTGAGGGATTTAAGCGATGTCATGTTGAATAGCTCATTATGTGCATTGGGCGGCATGACACCTTATCCCGTGTTGAGCGCGTTAAACCATTTCCCGGGGGATTTTGGGGTGGAGTGACAGGAGTTCACCATGGGGTTTGTCCATGCCGATTTGACTTTGAAAAACCCCCGCACAGAAGCCGAAATGCAAGTCCGGGCGATAGCTGACATTGGGGCATTATTATGTATTCCGCAACATGTCTCCTTGCAACTTCAGTTGGAGGAATTGGAAAAACGCGAGGTGACTTTGGCCGATGGCAAGCGTCAGTTAGTGCCTTATGTTGGGCCTGTGCAAGTGCAATTCGCCAACCGCCGTTGTTTCACCGGGGCTTTAGTGCTAGGGGATGAAACCTTAGCTCGGCGCAGTACCGATGGAAGATTTGGATGTGCTGGTTGACATGGCTAGGCAACGCCTGATTGTCAACCCGGACAGCCCGAATATTGCGGTCGCGCCGGTGAAGTGAGGGCGAGCCACTAATGCCTTATGTCTCGATGTTTTTCGGTATCATCATTAGGATGTTTCATAATGAGCATAACCCTCCTCATTTTCATGCAGAATATCAAGGGCAAAAGGGTC
>CAIYXP010000079.1 GCA_903930145.1 uncultured Methylococcaceae bacterium | reverse complement strand
TGGCGCCAAAAGAATTCGATGCGATTTATCTTGCACAATTGACTTAGACAACCGCCTAGCTATCAGTAACCGGCGCTCTCGTTGTTTAAAAAAGGCCCAGTCAGCGGGTGTCTTAGTTGTTGATGACTGGTTCTATATCAAGGAATTTTGGTCCGTGCTTCTAGTCAATTTAGAGCATAAACATAGGACAAGCCCCGTGCATAGTTTGGAAGAAATTTGCTTATTAGCCGAGAGATTTCCGGCAAATATCCGCCTGGTAACAGGCCGGGTTGATGGTAAAATTGAAGCGGGGGTGGTACTGTTCATGACCGAAAAAACCCACCATGCCCAATACATTGCGTCAAGTCCGATAGGGCATAAAGTATGTGCTTTGGACGCAATTTTTGATTACTGCATCGCAATGGCTAGGGTTTCTGGTGTCCGATATTTTGATTTTGGGATAAGCAATGAAGAACAAGGACAAGTACTAAACGAAGGCTTGTATCAATTTAAAATCGAGTTTGGTGGCGGAGGAACCATACATGAGTTTTATCAACTGGAGTTATAGTCATGTCACTTAAAGATTGTTACTATATAGAGCTACCCAAAATTCACAATACAAATGGTAACCTGACTTTTATTGAAGGCTTAAATCATATACCTTTCGAAATCAAACGTATATATCACCTCTTCGATGTTCCCGGCGGTTCTGAGCGGGGAGGCCATGCACATAAAGATTTACAGCAGCTTATCATTGCAATGTCTGGTAGTTTCGATGTAATCCTTGACGATGGGTATCAAAAAAAACGTTTCCACCTGAATCGTTCATATCAGGGTTTGTATGTACGCACTCTGATCTGGCGTGAACTGGACAACTTTTCCTCTGGTTCGGTTTGTATGGTACTGGCCTCGAATCTCTACGATGAATCTGATTATTACCGTAACTACGATGATTTTCTTCGCGCCCTCACCCAAAGGAGCAAAACATGAGCATCAATAACTGTCGAATTATTGAACTACCCAAGATTCAAGACCCCCGTGGAAATCTTACATTCATTGAGACTGGCAAGCATATCCCTTTTGAAATGCGCAGGGTCTTTTATTTGTACGATGTACCGGGGGGTGCGGAGAGGATGGGCCATGCGCAAAAGACCTGTGAGCAATTTCTTATCGCCATGTCTGGCTCATTCGATGTCATCGTATTTGATGGCAAAAATAACAAACGCATCCACCTTAACCGATCCTATTATGGGCTCTATATCCCGCCGCTGATCTGGCGAGAAATAGATAACTTCTCATCAGGGGTTGTTTGTTTGGCGCTGGCTTCTGAACCTTATGATGAGGCTGGATATTATAGGGAATATCGAGACTTTTTGATGGCTGTGAAAGATGAGTTTTAAACTCTCCGATGGGTAGGATTTTAGCTAAATTTTAAATTATTTGAAACTGGCAAGGAATACCTATATCCAGTATATAGAAATGATAAACCATACATGTCCGCTTGATAACTAACTTCCATTAATCTAGTCCGCAATAACGGTTTTTTTCATTTAGCCAAAACAACTTCCACATTGGAAAACTTTTATCGTCAAATAAAGCAACAAATCACAGGTGATAATTATGTTACTCGAAGCGGTCGTAGAAAATGGTTTTATAAGATTATTGAAACCCGTTCAGTTTGTTCATCAATCTTGCCTAGTAAAAGTAGTTATCCCGGATGATGAGGTATTGATTGCCCATCCAGTAGATACTCAGAAAAATCGAACTGATCTACCAAGTGATGAGGTTGTTGAGTTTCAGAAGTTAAGTAATGCATTATTTAGTGGTGGGTATCGCTATACACCTGATAAATCGGACAACGAAATTCTTGGTGACATTTTAAGTGAAAAGTATGCACGATAAAGTGTTATTGGATACCAATATTGTCCTTGATTATTTACTTTGCCGTCAAGATATTAATTCGCTTTGGGAAGAATTACCACTTTATCTAATCCAGCACAGGATAGAATTTTGTTTGGCAGCACATCAAATTGCAACAATCGAATATGTGTTTATTCGTGAGGCAAAGCGTCTTGGTTTGTGGGAAAAGCCCCAAGCCGTTCTTCTGTGGTATCGATTTCTAAGCAAGGCCACTATTATTAAAACTCCCGCCATATTTGATAGAAACCATTTGCTTGCCAAGCGGGACATCGAAGATTATCAAATACAACTCGCTGCCGAAGCCGCAGATTGCCAAATAATTACTAGAGATATTGAATTTACTGCCCTTTCCGATCGTTGCATCTCACCGCAGGACTATCTATTGAGAGCAGAGACAAGCCAGGATGCTTTAGTTTCTTTTATGGACGTAAAAACTGCAAATATTACATTGCACTCTCAACTGGAAAATGCATTTGACCGTGTAGTAAACGCTGGCTGGTTTATCCTCGGCAAAGAACTCGAAGCCTTTGAGAAGGAATTCGCAGAATACTGTGAAACTGAACATTGCATAGGCGTTGGTAGCGGTTTGGATGCCTTGTTCTTGATACTTAAAGCCTATGGAATCGGACCCGGCGATGAAGTGATCGT
>CAIYXP010000078.1 GCA_903930145.1 uncultured Methylococcaceae bacterium | reverse complement strand
CAGCCAAAGGCCGTGCTGGTTCCTAGGCGATGAAACATCCCAATATTTGAGACCAACCCTCACCGGCAACATTGTTGTCTCCGTTCGGTTCCACGTCATTACCATCGCAGAGTCCGGCTACGCGGGTTTATTTCTCCCCAAACCCCCTGCGGACAGCCAAGCTTGGCGGCAAATGAAAACTCCCCCAACCCCAAAGCCGTCACCTCAATGTCAGCCGACACATTCGCCTAATGAGGACATTTTTGGGCAAGGCCCGACAAAATTTATTGATTATTTAACTGACGTTACGCACGGGTTTGACAGAGGTAAGACGGGAGCGTCAAAGCTTGCTTTGACAAGACAATTGGAAATGCAAAGCTCGCTTTGCCTGTCAAAGCAAGCTTTGACGCTCCAACACTAGCTCCTTGCGTAACATCAATTAGATAACGCAAAGCCATACACTCCGTCCGTGGTTAATTGAATGCTAGTGTGCTTGGAGCTTGGGAACAAGCAAATAAACCGATAACACCCCTAGGATGTTATCGGTTTTGAGTTCAGCTATCAGCCTTTGCCAAATATCAAAGCCTCATGGTCGGCATCCACCTTGACCACATCCCCCGGCTGGTAGTTGCCTGAGAGTATGTCGCGAGCCAGCGGGTTTTCCAATTGCTGCTGGATGGCCCGTTTCAACGGCCTCGCGCCGTATACCGGGTCAAAACCCGCTTCGCCTAGTTTATCCAAGGCAGCTTCAGAGATGTCCAGTGCCAAATCCCGTTCCAACAAGCGCTTGCGCAGATGCTGGATTTGGATATTGGCAATGGCGCGAATCTGCGTTCTCATCAGCGGGTGGAACACGACGACTTCATCGACCCGGTTGATGAATTCCGGCCTGAAGTATTGACCTACCAGCATCATCACTTCTGACTTCATCTGCGCATAATTGGATTCCCCCGCCAATTCCTGAATCCGGTTGGACGCCAAGTTGGAGGTCATCACAATCACGGTGTTGCGAAAATCCACCGTGCGCCCATGACCGTCGGTCAAGCGCCCATCATCCAACACTTGCAATAAGACATTGAACACATCCGGGTGGGCTTTTTCCACCTCGTCCAGCAGTATCACTGAATAGGGCTTGCGCCGCACGGTTTCGGTCAAATGGCCGCCTTCTTCATAGCCAATGTATCCCGGTGGTGCGCCAATCAAACGGGCAACCGAGTGCTTTTCCATGAATTCGGACATGTCAATGCGGACCATCGCCTCTTCCGTGTCGAACAGGAATTCCGCCAAGGCTTTGCACAACTCGGTCTTGCCCACGCCCGTCGGTCCGAGGAACAGAAACGAGCCATTAGGCCGGTTCGGGTCAGCCAAGCCGGAACGCGAACGGCGAATCGCATCGGACACGGCCTTGATGGCTTCGTCTTGACCGACTACCCGCTTGTGGATGTTGGCTTCCATTTGCAGCAGTTTCTCGCGCTCGCCTTCCAACATTTTGGACACGGGAATGCCGGTCCATTTCGACACCACTTCGGCGATTTCCTCTTCCGTCACTTTGTCGCGCAGCAATTGCGGGGCTTGGTTTTCCACTAGTGCGGCTTGTTCCAATTCTTTTTCCAGCTTCGGGATTACGCCGTACTGCAATTCCCCCATTTTGTTGTAGTCGCGGTTATCTGCCCTTGTCAACATCTCCAATTGCTGCTTGGCTTGTTCCAATTGTTCTTTGATGTTGGCTGAACCTTGCAAGGAGGCTTTCTCGGCTTTCCAGATTTCCTCCAAATCCGCGTATTCCTTCTCGGCCTCGTCAATATTGTCTTGCAGGGCATCCAAACGCTTGCGCGAGGCTTCGTCGGATTCCTTTTTCAAGGCTTCGCGCTCAATCTTCAATTGGATCAATCGGCGTTCCAAACGATCCATTACCTCCGGCTTGGAATCTATTTCCATACGAATCCGGCTGCCGGCCTCGTCGATCAAGTCGATGGCTTTGTCCGGCAAATTGCGGTCGGTGATATATCGATGTGACAACACCGCCGCCGCCACAATGGCCGGGTCGGTGATGGTGATGCCATGGTGAACCTCGTATTTCTCCTTCAAGCCGCGCAGAATGGCGATGGTGTCTTCGACATTCGGTTCGTCCACGATGACTTTCTGGAAACGCCGCTCCAAGGCTTTGTCTTTTTCCAGATATTGCCGGTATTCGTCCAAGGTCGTTGCGCCCACGCAATGCAATTCGCCACGCGCCAAGGCGGGTTTCAGCATATTGCCGGCATCCATCGCGCCTTCCGCTTTGCCAGCACCGACCATGGTGTGCAATTCGTCGATAAACAAAATGACGTTGCCTTCTTGTTTGGCGATGTCGTTTAACACCGCTTTCAGGCGTTCCTCGAATTCACCGCGATATTTCGCCCCGGCGATCAAGGCAGCCATATCCAGTGCCAATAAGCGCTTGCCTTTGATGCCTTCCGGCACTTCGCCGTTAACAATGCGCTGGGCCAAACCTTCGACAATGGCGGTCTTGCCCACGCCGGGTTCGCCAATCAACACCGGATTGTTCTTGGTGCGGCGTTGCAGCACTTGTATCGTGCGGCGAATTTCATCGTCACGACCTATCACCGGGTCGAGCTTGCCTTGCTCTGCCCGTTCGGTCAGGTCGATGGTGTATTTGCGCAAGGCTTGGCGTTGGTCTTCGGCATTGGGATCATTCACGGCTTGTCCTCCTCGCAGATTGGCGATGGTTTTTTCCAGTTTTTCTTTAGTCAGCCCGGATTTCTTCAACAAATCGCCCAAGACGCTACGGTCTTCCAGCGCAGCCAACACGAAGATTTCACTGGCAATGTATTGATCGCCGCGTTTCTGCGACAGTTTGTCGGTCAGGTTCAGCAAGCGCGAGAGTTCGTTGGAAATCTGCACATCACCGCCCGTGCCTTCGACCTTAGGGAAACGGTCCAAGGCTTCGCCCAAGGCGTTGCGCAAGTTGGCAACGTTGACACCAGATTGAGACAGCAGCGGTTTGACCGAGCCACCTTCTTGGTCGATCAATGCCACCATCACATGAATGGGCTCGATGAATTGATGGTCACGCCCCAAAGCCAGGCTTTGCGCCTCGCCTAAGGCGGCTGATAATTTCGCGGTCAGTTTGTCGGTTCGCATGGGGAAGCCTTATAAAACAGTTTATACTGATGATCTTTATTGGGGTGTGTAGGCTCTATTTCAAGCAGAGGAAAGATTATGACTTGCGAAATCATCAAATTCGAAGACAACATGCTAACTGTACGGATGGAAGGCGTAATCCGACTTGCCGATCAAGAGGCGGTACAGAATGAAATGAAAGGGGTCATCGAAAAATTTGGCAGCGCGAAAGTACTCGTGATTGCCAAAAACTTTCAAGGGTGGTCAAAAAATGACGACTGGGGGGATATGAGTTTTTTAATGGAATACGGTGATTCCGTTACTAAGATTGCCTTCGTAGGCGAGGAACGCTGGAAGGAAAATGCCTTCATTTTCGCCGGTAAGGGATTAAGGGAAACTGAGATCGAGTTTTTTACCCTGAATGATTTTAATGAAGCGGAACGCTGGATCAGGCTTTAGGGAACCTCAAAAACCCCTCGCTTCGACAAGCTTACTGTGAATAGCTCATAGCCAATCAATTGACTAAGTTCGTGGGAGCTTGTTGAACCATGATCGTAAACAGTTTTCGAGGTTCCCTAAAAGGCATGGTAATCTAAATATTCAATTGATTACCCAGAATGTGCAGGATAATCCACATACCCTTCCGGGCCGGACGAATACCAGCCACTCATGTCGGAAAAGTCATTCAAAGGCCAGTTGTTGGCAAAGCGCTCGACCAAATCGGGGTTAGTGATGTAAGGTCGGCCAAATGCCATCAAATCGCAATCACCTGATTGTAGCAGGGCTTCCGCCGATGCTTGGGTATGACCGCAGTTGCCCATGAGCGTGCCCGGATACACTTTTCTGAATTCCGCCAAGGTCATCGGTTCACCCAAGCCATGGAAACCAAATGCCAGGCCGTCCATGATATGCAAATAGCCTAGCCCATAGGCGTTCAATTGTTCAGCCGCATAGAGGAAGGTTTCCCGATAATCGGGCGAGCCCATGTCATTGAACATGCCATTCGGCGAAAGCCTGACCGCGACGCGGCGAGCCGGGAATATTGTCAAGACGGCTTCGAGAATTTCCTTTAGCAGACGCAAGCGGTTTTCCAAGCTGCCGCCATAACGGTCTTCCCTGTGGTTGGTTTTGGATTGCAGAAACTCGTCCAGTAAGTAACCATTGGCCGAGTGGATTTCGATGCCATCGAAACCGGCGCTCTTGGCAAGCCCTGCCGCCCGTCGGTAATCTTCGACTAAACCGGGGATTTCTGAGGTTTCCAGCGCCCTTGGGGTTTCGTAATTTTGCTTGCCATTGGGGGTATGGATCATGTCGCCTTCCAACTTGATGGCAGAGGGTGCCACTGGAAGTTCGCCATGATGGAAGCTGCTATGGGAAGCCCGTCCGCAATGCCACAATTGCATGAAAACTGCCGAACCTTGGTCATGAATCGCATCAACCACCTGTTGCCAAGCGCCAGACTGTTCCGGTGAATAGATGCCGGGGGTGTTGGGCCAGCCTATGCCCTGTTCGGAAACAACCGTGGCTTCGGTGATGATAAGACCGGCAGAAGCGCGTTGCGCATAGTATTGGGCCATCAGGGCGTTGGGCAACCGCTCAGCACCCGCCCTCGCACGAGTCATTGGCGCCATCGCCACTCGGTTTTTCAGGGTTAAATCACCTAATTGGAAAGAGTCAAGCAACATAAGCTACCTCGAAAGAATTCTATTCATAGGGAAATAAGGATTTTGTAGGACTGATTAAAGCACAGAACTTGCCAAGACGCTTAATCTTCGTCTAGCCTTGGTTTGATAATTGGCGGGCATCGAGACGCCCCAAAGCAACCATGATGCCATAAATGATGGCTTCAGGGCGGGGAGGGCAGCCGGGGATATAGACATCGACAGGATGCACTTGATCGACACCGCCGAGGTTTGCGTATCCCTCCCCGAAAATGCCGCCCGTTGCACAGGCCCCCACAGCAATCACGATGCGGGGATCGGGAATGGCCTCAATCGTCCGGCGAACGGCGGTTTCAAGATTTCGCGTAATTGGCCCCGTAATGACAACCCCGTCAGCATGGCGAGGTGAAGCGACAAAATCAATGCCAAGCCGTCGGATGTCGTAGACCGGATTCAAGAGGGCGGTCAGTTCCCAGTCACAAGCATTGCAAGACCCCGCATCCAAGTGGCGTAGGTGCAGTGACCTTCCCAGCACCCGGCGAATTTCGGACGATACTTGATCCATGTCGGCTTCTGGGTTTAAAGCCGGTTGTAATTCTGGAATTCTAGTGTCGTCGGTCATGATTTCGATTCGCAGGTCCGAGCGTCGTCGTGCCGCAAGTTCAAAGTCCCGGCCCATGGTGACCGCGCCAACCCATTGATCCTCAGCGCAACGGCCACAGAAGACACAGCGAGCAAGATCTAGCTGGCGAACCCCTGTAGCAGAATGCTGTGATAGCGCATCGACGGGGCAGACTTCTGGCGGCGGAAGGTTTTTGCCAGTGCTGAATATAGGTTGCCCACGAAAGTTTTCCGGCGGTAAGCTCGGCTCATCAGGGTAGCGAGTCGTCACCACGCCTGTGCGCAGCGCATTAATGAGAATTCTCAGCATGTCAGCGATCCGTACACGAGTAGCAAAGCTCGAAGCTTTTGTTGACGAGCGGGAAATCCGGGACGATGGCTGTCTCGGCGGCCAAAGCCACAGCGGGCCAGTTGTGGTAACTCGGCGAACGGAGATGATAACGATCCACGCGACCGTTGGCATCGGTGCGTAACCAGTGGACGGCTTCCCCTCGTGGCGACTCAATGGCTGAGATGCCAATCCGATCACCCGGCAAGGGATCGGCGATGGCTATTTTTATCGGTCCCGGCTTGAGTCTCCGAATGAACTCATCCACCAGCCGGATTGACTCCCTGACTTCCTGTGCGCGAACCATAACACGGGCCATCGCATCGCCCGCCGAGGCGGTCATGACGTTCAATTGCGGGGAATCGGCATTTGCAAATGCCCCGTGCGGATGATCGCGTCTTGCATCCCGATTGACTCCACTGGCCCTAGCGGCAACGCCGGCCACGGCGAGATCCATCGCAGTTTGATTTTGCAGGATGCCGGTATCATCAAATCTCTCGACGACGGACGGATTGGCTTCAATGCGATCCATCAGACTGTCAAAATCGGTGAGCGTTTGTAGAAGCGTGGAGCTAATAAATTCAAGGAGATGGCTTGTTAAATCCAAGCGCACTCCGCCGGGAATGATGATGCCCCGCAGGAAACGATTGCCGGCGATCCTTTCATTCATCTGCTGTAGCCGTTCCTTCAAGCGCGCTCCTGTGGCAGTGCCGTAATGGAATGCAGCACCGGCACAGACATTGCCTACATCACCGATGTGGTTGTAAAGCCGCTCCAACTCCAGTGCAATGCCCCTAATCAGCCTTGCCCGGTAGGGAATATCGACACCGGCAATCTGTTCCAATGCCTCGCAGTAACCTAGGCCATGGGCAACGGAGCAGACTCCACAAATGCGCTCGGCTATGCAGAAAGCATCCAGCGGAGAGATGCCTTCCATGCGCTTCTCCAAACCTCGGTGGGTGTAAAACAGTCGGGCATCAAGCAGTAGCACGGTCTCGCCGACTGACGTAAACCTAAAATGTCCCGGTTCGATGATGCCGGCATGAATGGGTCCAACAGGTATCTCAAACACCCCCTCGCCTTCGGTGACCATGTGCGGAAACTCCTCGGCTGGTTCAACCGGAACCCGTTGCGAGCCATCGAAGGCTTTCCGAAGTGGGAAGACACCTTTTGGCCACCCGTCATGAACCACCAGTGGGCGAGGATCGGGATGACCGACGGGGACGATTCCAAACAGGTCACACATTTCACGCTCATGCCAGTTTGCCGCCGGGATCATCGTCGTCAACGAAGGCACTTCAGGACAGGCAGCATCCACCGAAACCAATAGCGTTACAAACCAATCCGGGGCATTCGCTGTGGTGGGTTCGAAGACGTAGCGAACCTTGAAGTCGCCATCCGGCATCGCTGTTTCATCTGTCGCGACTAGAGTGGCTAAAGCCATGGTGTACTGTTTGATCAGTACTTCGGCTGCAACAAGAAGATCGTCAATATGACTAAGGCGCACGGTAAGGTCAGATGGGCGCGGGCCAATTTCAGCATCGACGGTACCCATCGCCTTCGCCTGCAACGCATTGATGAGTGTAGGGTCAACCAAGGACGACCTCCGTGGCACGCTGAAAAAAACCGTCAAACATTGTGGGGATAGTGAGCCCGAGCAAGATCATAAGGGTTGCGAGCAATAGCATGGCAATTAATGGGGAACGTGTTTCGGATTCGCGACTCGCCGTCTTTGGAGGCTCGCCAAATACCATCGAACCGGCATGATGGAGCAAACCGGCAAAGATAATGACAGCCATGGTAAGGAAAATGGCGACGGACACCCAGTTTCCTTGTCCGATGCCAGCACGTAATATCATGAGTTCGCTCACAAAGATCGAAAACGGCGGCACTCCGGCGAGCGATAAAAATGCGATCATGAGGAGTGTTGCCCCAATGGGGGCAACGGCAAGCAAGCCCTTGATGGCTTGTAGGTTGCGGGAATCGAAACGGGCAATCGCAGTGCCTGCGGCCATGAACGCAATGGCTTTGGTGATACCGTGGTTCACCACATGTAACAGCGCTCCATAAGTGCCAACAGCTCCTCCAAAACCGAGGCCAAGCGCTATGATTCCAACATGCTCAACACTGCTGTAACCTAGGAGACGCTTGAGGTCATGCTGCGCCAAAATGAATGGCATTGCCACAATAATCGAGGCAAGGCCAAAGACAATCAATATCTGTTGTGGAAAATCCACACCGCAAGCAGCGGCTGCAATCATTTGGAACCTAATGATTGCGAGTAGCGCACATTTGATCAAGATGCCTGAGAGCAAAGCCGAGATGGGCGTGGGTGCCTGACTATGGGCGTCGGGTAACCATAGATGCATGGGCGCGAGACCCGCTTTGGTGCCGTAGCCTACCATTACGAAAATAAAGCCGATACGGACTATGCCGGGGTCGAGCTTAGGGGCGACTTGCATCATCGCAATCCAACTCATCGAGCTTGCGTCACCCATGACCTGGGCAGCAGCGGCATAGATGATTACAGTGCCAAACAACCCGAAGGAAATGCCAATGGTCGTCACAATAATATATTTCCATGCCGCCTCCAAGCCATGATGATGACCGTGATAGCCAATCAGGACGGCTGAGGTGATGGTCGTCCCTTCCATGGCGATCCAGAGGATGCCGAGATTATCGGCAAGGATGGTCACGACGATGGTTGCCACAAAAGCATGGACGAGAGCAAAATAAAATCGCAGCGACTCAACTTTCATATTGCCGACTTCCACCGCTTGCTTGAGCCAAGCTACCGTGTAAATGGAAACGGCCAGAGTAAGCACAACGAGCAAGAGTAAAAAGATGATTCCAAGATCGTCCACCCGGAACATGCCTAGGCTTCGTGGTCCACTGGCTCCCACTTCATGAGCGAGGAGCAATGTCAGCGCGGCCAAAATCGCCGAACTGCTGACATCAATCGTCGACAGTAGTTTACGGTTGCTCGTCGTTAGCATCAGCAGCGCCGTAACGACAGGGACGAGCGGAATAACCCAGAGCAGTGTCTCAGCCATGCTTCATCCCCTTAGCCTGTCCAAGTCCGCGATGTCCGCATCAACCGTCGAGCGAACCCTAAGCACCATGATCGTCATCACCAGCGCGGCCAGTATCACGTCGAGGATCACACCGATTTCGATGATAAGCGGCATTCCCTTGGTGACAGCCATTGCGGTGAAGAATATCCCATTCTCCGATGCGAACAAGCCCACCATCTGGCTCAGCGCGGTCTTTCTGGTTGCCATGACCAACACCCCATTCAGTGTCAGCGCAATGCCAACGGGGAGGGCGTTACCCGAAATCGCTTGACGCACACTGCCCAGCGAGGCACTCAGATGGAATGACATGACGACAAACATGACGGCAAGCGTCAGAGTCGCTAGATCGGGAATCACAGGCTCAACTTCACGTTTCACATCCATGCGCCGTATGGCCCATAGTAACAGCCAAGGCAAGGCGATGGCCTTGACGGTGAGGGTAATGCCGGCGATCACCCAAAGGTCAACATTTCCGGTAGCCATCGCCAGTACAGCACCTGCGATGGCGATGAATAGTGACTGAAAAGCCACCGCATAAATGGCGCGGGATATTTGGCTCGCCCCGACGATGAGTATCATCGTGAACAGTAGCAGGGCGCCGAGGTCGTCGATGACCGCATGAACAATTTCTATGTTCATAGTATCCTCAAAGCCAGTGACATGAGCGCTAAAACAAAACCAATGCCAAGATATTGAGGCACTTGGAACAGCCTGAGCTTGGCATAGGACGATTCAATCAGCGCAAGATACACTGCCAACACCAGTATTTTCAGCGCGAAAGTGCATAAACCGAGCAATAGGCCCGTTACTCCCGCACCGACTGGCCCAATGGGGAAAAAGAGTGCTGCTGCCAAACCAAGCGTCACGATCTGGCGGGTGTGTGACGCAAGCAACATGCAGCCTAGCCCCGGCCCGGAATGTTCTAACAACATGCCTTCATGTAACATCGTCAGTTCCAGATGGGTGTCCGGGTTGTCCACTGGAATGCGGCCTGTCTCTGCCGGGAGCAACACCAGCATGGCTGCAAGACCCAGAAAGTCTGCCGCCCGCCAAGCTAGAATCCATGACGTACCACGTTGCTCCGCGAGAATGCCAAGCTCCGTTGAACCGACGGCTAACGCAGTTGAGAACACGACCATCATCAAAACGGGTTCAACCAGTGGGGCTATCGTCATTTCACGCGATGCACCCATGCCGCCAAAAGCCCCGCCAGCGTCAAGCGCACCCACCGCCGTCAGGAATCGTGCCAGCGCCAGCAACCCAAGTAGCATCAGCGCATCACCCAACGGAAAAGCCGGTGGGCCTGACTGGACAACTGGCACTAAAGCCCCGGCAGCCACTGTGGTCGCCAACACCAATACGGGGATTGAACGGAAGAAGCCGGAGGCCGTGTCGGCTTGGACAGTGCCTTTGCCAAGCAGCTTGATGAGGTCAAAGTAAGGCTGAAGAATCCCCGCACCTTGCCTATTTTGCAACCGGGCTTTGATTTTCTGGATGATGCCCGTGACCAATGGACCTAATATGACGAGGATGCACATCTCAATCAACACAATCCCTAACGGTTTGTCGCCCGTCATCTTTGCCCCCCTCCGAACAGTAGCAGCGACAAGAAAAGCGCCCCTAGCACAAAGCCAATGTAAACATGTATGCGTCCGGTGCTATGGTCACGGATGGCTTGCGAAATTGCGGTGATTCCATAATGGATGCGATGATAAATCTGTGTTTCCGCAAGATCCACAACATCGCCGGTATACTGCATTCGGCGAATCACATAGGGCGTTCCGGCAGTTTCCCGTATCACTTCCCTGCGAGGGCGGTAGATCGCAGCAAATATCCGCCGTAAGGGTTTGGCAAAAGCAGTCGCCGTATAGTCAAATCTTGCGGTTGGGACCATCCCGCAGGTCCATGTGGGTGCGACTCGTTGTGGGGCGGTTCGCAATCCGCGTCGCAGCATCCAAGCCAAGGGCAACAGCGCGGCAATCAGGATTGCAAGCATCGTCATTGAAATGGTCGTGCCGCTTATCCCGCCCGGAGTAGCCAATGCCGTTGACAGTACCAGTGGCCCATGGGCCGTCACGATGGCACTTGCCCCAAGGCTGTGAAGCAATCCAATCGTAGGGGCATCAAGCAGAGTCATTGCAAAACCCGGTGCGACACCGAGGAACACGCACAGTGCCGCCAGCCACCCCATGCCCAATAACATTGAAAGCGGGGCTTCGATGGCATGTTCCGCATGTGAGGTTCGAGGGCGGCCTAGGAAAGTGACGCCGAATGCTTTCACGAAACAGGCGGCGGCGAGTCCCCCGGTTAATGCGAGCATGGCAGCGGAGAATACTATGGCAAGTCCAGAGGGTCCATGAAAACGGCTGGCCCCCCCTAGGATGGCTTGGAAGGTCAGCCACTCACTGACGAAACCATTCAAAGGGGGAAGTGCCGAGATGGCGACTGCGCCGAGCAGAAACAGCCCCGCCGTCCAAGGCATGTGTCGGGCAAGCCCACCGAGTTCTTCCATATTGCGCACATGGGTTCGGCAAAGGACGCTACCAGCGCCAAGAAATAGCAAGCCTTTAAATGCCGCATGGTTGACGGTGTGCAAGAGCGCCGCAGTGAGGGCGAGGGTTGCCAGCGAACCTCCTGCATCTTCGCGTCGCCACAAAATCATCGCCAGACCCACGCCTATCAGGATGATCCCAATGTTTTCCACGCTATGAAACGCAAGCAGGCGTTTCAGGTCATGCTGTTGGAGCGCATAAAGCACCCCAAGTACAGCAGATGACGTGCCTAAGATGAGAACAGTCCATCCCCATGCGGGTGGTAGCGGTTCGGCAACAGGGGCAAGCAAGTCGAAGCCAAAGCGCAATATTCCATAGATTGCGACCTTGAGCATGACACCCGACATCAAGGCCGAAACATGGCTAGGGGCCGCAGGGTGTGCGCGTGGCAACCAGACATGGAGTGGAACCACGCCAGCTTTGGTGGCAAAACCGACCAGAGCCAAGAAAAACAATACCGATCTTGTGGTCCCGTCTAGCCCATTCGCCGCCATGCGGATGGACGCAAAATCAAATGCCCCGGCCCGCTCGGTTAGAGCTAGGAACGAGACCAGTAGCATGGCTGTCCCGGCATGGGTCATAATCATATAAAGCAAGCCAGCCCGAGCATTTTCGCCGTCTTGGTCGTCGGATACGACCAAGGCATAGCTGGAAAGCGTCATGCCTTCCCAGCACAAAATAAAGGTAAGCGCATCGCCCGCGCAACAGAGGAGTACCATACAAGCCAAAAACACATTGAGTGCCAATACTTGCGTTGCGCGTCGCGCTGGACCTGCTTCAGGCGAGTGGGCTTGAAGATAGGCCGGACCATAGACAGTCGCAGCAATCGCCACGATAGAGATAACCAGCAGGAAATAGGCAGACAGTCCGTCCACCACTAGAGATTGTCGGGCAAACGGGAAAAAAGATGGGAGTGGCAATGACAGTTTGTTTGCCGAGTTGCCAAGGAGAATGCCTAGCGACACACTGAGTCCTGCCATCGCACCCGCCAGCGCTGCCAGATGACCCGTAATGAGTGAGAGTCTGACCGACCACCAGGCCAGTAGGGATGAAAGTGCCCCCAGAAAAAAACAAACAGACATTACAAAAATGCCTGTTAGTAGTAATTCATGGTTTGGTGGCAATGAGGTCATGATAAATTTATCAACGAATTTGTTGAAATTCTAACCCACTCTCCACCAGCATGGACGGCTCATTTGGTTGATTATGAAATGCCTATGATGGGCAAACCAACTCCCTCGAAATAGTCTGGCGCCGCCACTTTCACCGCAAATTCGTTTAACATGATGTGTACTCATGTTGATTAACCTCTTGCATCCATGTCACAATGTCGGGCTAGGATCAAATTTCTAGTCGGCAATGGGCTATGGCCGATATGCCGTGGCTCTTTAGTTGTTACAACGTGAACACATTCACGGCTGTTGGAACGGAGCCGATGTTAGCCAGACCAAGCTCTGGCATTAAATTTGGCATTGGCCTTGCGAAGGGCGAATGCGTTATCCAACAACCCCACCATTTAGCATTTACACTCGGAGCATATTATCATGGCAAGACCCCTGATTCAGTTGGCATTAGATACCCTGGACGTTGAAACAACCCTAGGTTTGGCACGCGCCACCGCCGACTATATCGACATTTTCGAAATCGGAACCCCGTCCATCAAGTACAACGGCGCTGGCTTGCTGAAGAAGCTGCGCGCTGAGTTCCCTAAACACAAAATCCTGGTTGACCTGAAGACCATGGATGCCGGCGCGTATGAAGCCGCTCCGTTCTATGCCGATGGCGCCGACATCGCCACCGTGCTGGGCGTTTCCGGTGAAGCCACCATCGCTGGCGTCATCAAGGCTGCCAAAGAGAATGGCGGCAAGCAAGTCCAGGTTGACCTGATCAACGTTCCTGACAAGGCTGTCTGCGCTAAGGTTTCTGCCGCTGCTGGCGCACAAATCATCGGTGTTCACACCGGTTTGGACGCACAGGCTGCTGGCCAGACCCCGTTTGCCGATCTGCAACTGGTTGCTGATCTGAAGTTGGGCCTGACCATTTCCGTCGCTGGCGGTATCAAAGCCTCAACCGCTGCCCAAGTCGTCAAGGCTGGTGCAGGCATCATTGTTGTGGGCGCAGCCATCTACGGCGCAGCCGACCCTAAGGCAGCCGCCAAAGAAATCTACGATGTGGTAGTGGCTGCTTCAGCCTAAGCCAAGGATAGCCCGCGTCGCACTTGCAACGCGGGCTTTTTTTCTTATGGGCTTGTTTTTGCGCCAACTATGGATAGAAGCGGCGCCATAAACACTTCAGCATAAAATAAAGTTAGATTTTCACGGACGAGTCCGAGACAACAAAATAGTTGTTGAGTCAGTTCAGATTTACCCAAGCCTTTTTCACCAGCGATTATGTGTGGTCCATTGACCGCAATGCGCAACTCGTCATTAGTCCGCAGATTTTTAGAGATACGATGGTTTATGGATATATTATGTGACATATATACCATAGGATTGGTCACGAAGTCGTAGTTTTCGCTCATAGCCTTTTCCAATAAGGCGCAAGAAGTCAGTGAACAAGGATACATTTCAGGATAATTGACACGATTTTCCAATACATCGAAATAGTAATATTGGTCACATAACGATCCAGAGGTGAAATTCTTGGCGTTACCCGCACTAATATATTTACTTTTTAGGTAAAACTGCGATTCGGTCGCGGATGTTTGCTGCTTTGCCGACATCGCATCGGCAAACAGGCTAAGATCGTTGTTTGGGACAAAAAGAGGTTCTGCGGTTTCACGCCTATGACCAATAATCACCATTGAATCGCTTTTGCGAACGATGATGCGATTGGACAGGCTAGGCGGGTCCAGTTTAATAATTGAAGGTTTGATTTCCACCTTGAAAGGTTCGCCCGGCAGCAATGCATTGGCGAAGGTTAATTGGTAATTGCTGAAATGTAGATCATGTTCCTCAATGAAGTTTAGCTCCCCTTGCTCGTCACGATGTAAGTTTACGAGGTATTCAATCAGGCACTCCAATTGAAAACCAAGCACAATTGTCCCTTTATACGGGTTATCTTTGATGTCTCGGTATTTATGCGGATCGTGAAACGGGTTAAAGTCATCAGTGGAATTTCGCGCTGCGTCGATATGAATTTGCTGAAAACAGAAACCATATTCCGATCTGTCCATTTCTTGCCTTATTAAAGTAAGATTGAATCGTGTTGAAAGAGATAAACAGGAATTCTAATTAATATTGTAGAGTGCCTTAATTTATTAAAGCAGACTCTATGCATTGACGCATCCAGGCTATTCGGGTTTGGCACGAATGCCGAGAGAATCCAGTATATCCATAGGTAAAGGAAAAACAATAGTGCTTGATTTGTCACCCGCAATTTCCGTCAATGTTTGCAGATAACGCAACTGGATGGCCCTAGGTGACTGTGCCAAAGTTTGTGCGGCTTCCACCAACTTTTGAGAGGCTTGCAATTCACCCTCGGCATGGATCACTTTTGCACGTCTTTCCCGCTCGGCTTCCGCTTGCCGGGCTATGGCGCGGATCATATTTTCGTTTAAGTCCATTTGTTTGATTTCAACATTGCTTACTTTGATTCCCCAAGATTCAGTTTGTTGGTCCAATATGGTTTGAATGTCAGCATTCAGTTTGTCTCGTTCAGCCAGCATCTCGTCCAGTTCGTGTTGCCCAAGAACGGAGCGTAATGTGGTTTGGGCCATTTGGCTTGTCGCATTATAAAATTGCTCGACTTGAATGACGGCCTTTTCAGGGTCAATCACTCGGAAGAAAACAATGGCACTGACTTTGACTGATACGTTATCCCTAGAAATAACATCTTGGGAAGGTACATCCATGACGATGGTTCTAAGGTCGACTTTTACCATTTGTTGAATAATGGGTATTATGACGATCAATCCAGGGCCTTTTACGGTATGGAATCGTCCTAACATGAACACGACACCACGCTCGTATTCGCGCAAGATTTTTATGCCACTGATCACTAAACCGATTAGTGCCAACAAGAGCATTGAGGAAATACTAGTCATCATGGATTATTCGCCTTTTTCGTTTTGTTGAGGGATGATGTTCAAGGTCAAGCCTTCAATATCTTTTACTAATACGGTTTGGTTTTTCATGACTGGAGTTTCAGTTCTAGCCGACCAAGTTTCACTATGAATCCACACTCTTCCTTCTGATGCAAAGTCTTCCATCGCAGTTCCAGTACTGCCTATCATTTTTTCGCGACCTGTCACCACAGGTTTGCGACGTACTTTTATCAACAAACCGGTGGTCACGATGCATATCAGAAAGCTAGAGACGGCAAAACTTATAATCAGAATTGGGCTCAACCCTTCACCGGATAAATCCATATCCACTAGGATCACAGAGCCGAATACGAAAGAGGTGATGCCGCCTATGCCTAGTATGCCAAAGCTTGGCGCGAAAGCCTCGGCGATCATCAAGCCAATTCCTAAAAGGATCAACGCCAATCCGGCGTAGTTCACCGAAAGTGCCTGAAGGGCATAAAGCGCCAATAATAAGCAAATTGCGCCAATTGTGCCGGGTGCGACCGCGCCGGGATGGGCAAATTCGATTATTAACCCATAAATGCCAATCAGCATCAAGATATAGGCGACATTCGGATTGGCGATGCCCGATAATATTCTATTTCGCCAATCGGGTTCACTGACCTCGATATCAGCACCTGATAAGTCCAGTTTGACGGACTGGCCCAACACATTGACTGCGCGGCCTTGGATTTGTGTTAACAAATCATGAGTATCAGCAGCGATTAGATCGATGACTTTTAACTTTAGGGCTTCTTCGGCAGGTAGGCTGACCGAATCCCTAACCGCCTTTTCGGCCCATTCTCCGTTACGCCCTCTTAGGTTGGCCAAACCACGAAGATAAGCCACCGCATCATTCGTCATTTTCCTTTCCATCACCGAGCCGTGGTCGATAAGGTTTTCAAGCTTGGGTTTGCCTTGAACGGGCGGCTTGTCTTCTTCCGTATCACTGAGTATCCCAATTTGGACTGGAGTGGCAGCACCGAGGTTGGTGGCTGGTGCCATTGCTGCAATATGACTGGCATAGAGAATATAAACACCGGCACTGGCCGCACGGGCTCCGCCGGGTGCGACATAAGTGGCGACAGGAACTGGCGAGGCAATGATTTTCTTGATAATCTCTCGCATAGCGGTATCCAAACCGCCGGGGGTGTCCAAGCGGATAATCACCAAGGATGCTTTGATTTCGTCGGCATAATCCAGTGAACGGTCAATATAATCGCTACTGGCAGGGCCTATTGGTCCGACCAGTTCAAGCTGGACAACACGGGCACTCGATTTGGCATTGGGTTGGTTGGCAACGGTGATGGTCATCCAAAGCAGCGCAAATGCAAGAAAAAGCGAGGCAATAATAGAATGGTTTGGTGTTTTCATGTGAAATCAATGGCGAGAGTAATGTGGAAAGACATTGCCTGTCCCCCTTGTTTATAGACATTATTTCACGAAAAAGGGATGGCTTATTAAATTTCTTCACGAACAAAACCCATACGCTCAAAAAATACACTTTACTTAATGAAGTGGAATGTGCGATTTTATCTTCCCCCGAGGCCATCTTTTTTGGATAAGTAAAGACGATGAAACAACTGTTTACTTTCTTAGTGTTAAGCGTTTTCATGACTGCCTGTGCGAGCGGACCTAAAGCAAAGGCCCCGCCCAATTTAGTAAACACGGAATGGCTGTTGGAGGATTTGGTGGGCAAAGGCGTGTTGGACAGGGTTCAAGCCACACTGGCTTTTCCCGAACCGGACAAAGTGGCTGGCAAGGCTTCCTGTAACCGGTTCTTTGGAGGCGTTGAAATTAAAGGCGAATCGATCAAAATCGGCCATTTGGGTTCAACCATGATGGCTTGCGAAAGTCCGGCGGTATCAAATCAAGAAACCAATTATTTGAAAGCCCTTGAAGCGGCGAACCGGATAGTCTTGGAGGGTCCCTATCTGCTGATTTACTCCAAGGGTTTTGACAAGCCTATGCGGTTCACCCAGATGACGCCAGCCGCCAAGCCTTGATTCTCTCCGTCGCAATGCATTAATCATTACCAGGATCTGTGCCATGAGTTGGATAATAACAACACCCGAAAGTGAATACCCTTGGTATCTCAGACTTTTTTATACGCTGCAAAAGCGCAAGCTGGGATGGGTTCCTGAGCCTGTATTGTTATGGGGCAGGACGCCTCGGGTCTTCATTGCCTTTGTCAGGCTTTATAAAGCATTCGACCGCAAGTCTTCACCGTTGGAGTCTTCCTTGCGATCCCTGCTCATGGTCAGGATTTCTCAAATCAACATTTGCCCGTTTTGCATAGACCTAAATTCGTCTCATGCCATGGAACGGGGCATTCCACTTGAGAAACTGGAGGCTTTGGATCAATATCTCGAATCCCCATTGTTTAGCGAGCGGGAAAAAATCGCGTTGGAATTTGCCGAAGCCATCACCATCACGGGAAGGAAGGTCGAACCCAGTTTGCAAGACCGATTGAAAGCGAATTTCTCAGATGATGCCATCATCGAGTTGGCAGGTTTGATCGCCTACCAAAACATGTCGAGCAAGTTTAATGCAGGACTGGATGTGCCAGCGCAAGGGTTTTGCAAACCGCACTGAGCAACAAATATTACGAGGGATTTTGCCTAAGGCTGTCCAAACCACCTCGCAAGGCGGACACTTGGAAGCCTCGTTGGGTCAGCAGGAAAGCCGCTGCCCCGCTGCGACTGCCCGTCTGGCAAAAGACGATATAAGGGCGATTTGGGTCTAGCTCTGCTGCCTGTTGCCGCAGCAGGCACAGCGGCAAGTTGACGCTGCCTTTGATCGTGCCATGGGTGAACTCATCTTCAAGCCTGACATCTAGCAAGCCAGCGCCGTTTTTCACCCGGCGGCGGACTTCATCCAATTCCAGCCACAATACCAAGGGTTCGCGCAACAATTCGTCAAAGTCCTGCCGCTTGAGCCGCATCAGCACTCCATCCGCCGTCATGACCACGGTGGCATTGCGGGGTGAGCCAGTCAGTAGGGCTTCTTCGCCAAAACCCTCGCCTTCCCTGATGTGGTCAATGACCGAAACTTTATGGGCTTTTTCAATTTTACGCAGCACATCGGCGGTGCCGCTTTTTACCAGATAGTAATAATCGCCGGGTTCGCCTTGATGGATGATGATCTGGCTGGCCTTGACCCGGATAGGCTGAAATCGTCGAAACAGCTCATTGGCATTGGCAACGGGTATGCGTTCAAAGGTTGCGCTACCCATCACGCGCAACATCCATTGCAAATCCTCGCTGGATTCAAACTCCGTGATTTGATAAGAGGCCATTTGATCCCAACTCAAGTATCGATCTATCAAGGCGCTGTCCAAGCGCAAAATAGTCACCGGGGTGATGGCAATCCCAGAGAATAATCGTGGTTTGATTTGGGAAAGCGGATAACGGGCCGAGGGGGTTCCCTCGATGACATGCCGAGGTTGGTGCTGGTCAGAGGCTATGAGCGTGACTTCGCCTTTTAACAGATAAACCGATTGCCCGTCTTCATCGCCTTGGGTAAATAAATGGGTTCCTGCCGGAAGTTGCTCTTGCATGGCCTCTTGCGCCAGCAAGGCAAGATTATGGGCGTTCAGAGCATTGAGTGGAACCAAGGTTCGCAGTAATTCCAAGGCTGTCAAAACCGCTCCAGATCAGGATGGGGAATAGCACCATGATGGACATGCATCGCGCCAAATTCGGCGCAGCGAGGCAAGCTTGGAACGGCCTTGCCGGGGTTTAACAAGCCTTTTGGGTCAAACGCCGCCTTGACCGCATGAAATTGGGCGAGTTCAGCGCTGGAAAACTGTATGCACAGGTGGTTGATCTTCTCCATGCCCACCCCGTGCTCACCCGTCACCGTGCCACCAACGGCTATGCACAATTCCAAAATCTTGCCCCCGAGTTCTTCGGCTTTATCCAGTTGGCCGGGTTGGTTGGCATCGTAAAGGATCAGCGGATGCAGATTGCCATCGCCCGCATGGAAAACATTGGCTACGCCGATGCCAAAGTCTGCCGATAATTGGGCGATTTGTTGCAAGACTTCGGCGAGCCGACGGCGGGGGATGGTTCCGTCCATGCAGTAATAGTCCGGGCTGATTCGACCCACGGCGGTGAAAGCCGATTTACGTCCGGCCCAGAATTTTTTTCGTTCGGATTCGTTTGCCGCCAAACGGACTTCAACGGCCCCCATTCGTTCCAGTATGTCTTTTGCTTTAACCAAATCCGCGTCCACCTGCTCCACCATGCCATCCATTTCACACAAGATGATGGCTTGGGCATCCAGCGGATAGCCGGCATGAACGAATGCCTCTGCTGCACGGATGATCAGATTGTCCATCATTTCCAAGCCGGCTGGCAACAGCCCCGCTGCGATGATTGCAGCCACTGCCGAACCGGCTTGCTCCACGCTGTCAAACGAAGCCAGCAGCACACGCGCTGTTTCAGCCGAAGGCAACAGTTTGAGGGTGGCTTCGACAATCACGCCAAACAAGCCTTCCGAGCCCGAGACTAAAGCCAGCAGGTCATAACCCGGGCCATCCAAGCCGCTACCCCCCAATTCGATCAATTCACCGTCCATGGTGAGGATTTTCAAGCCTAATAGATTGTGAACCGTCAGGCCATACTTCAAGCAATGCAAGCCGCCGGCATTTTCGGCAATGTTCCCGCCTAGGGTGCAGGCGATTTGCGAAGAAGGGTCGGGGGCATAATAAAGCCCGTAAGCGGCTGCGGCCTCGGATACGGCGGCATTGCGCACCCCGGGTTGAACCCGCGCCACCCGATTCTGTGGGTCTATGTGCAAAATGCGGTTGAACTTAGCCATACTGAGCAAAACGCCATTATCGACCGGCAAAGCCCCGCCGGAAAGCCCGGTTCCAGCGCCACGGGCTACGACCGGTACGCCGAGTTGATGGCAAAGCCTCAAAACAGCTTGGGCTTGTTCAATCGTTTCCGGTAGGGCAACAATCCAAGGCAAGGTTTTGTAGGCGGAAAGCCCATCGCACTCAAATGGTCTCAAGTCTTCAGGATCGGATAGCAGCGAATCCGGCTTCAAATATTCGCCTAGCATTCGCAGAAAAGCCGCCTTGTCGACAAGGTGCTGGATGCGCTCGGAGGAATGAATCCGGTAAGTCATTTGGGATGCAGTTGATTAGGATCAAAACCGGGCGGGCTACCCCGCTCTGGCAGCAGAAAGAGCCGGTAAAACACCATGCCCGCGATAAACCCGCCCAAATGCCCCCACCAAGCCACATCTGCAACCCCGCCGCCTCCCATCATGCCGTTAGTGGCCTTGAACAGTTGGATGATGACCCAAACGCCCAAGAATGCAATGGCCGGCACCTCAAAAAAGAGAGGCATGAAGAAAACCCAAATGACGATGCGTGAATAGGGGTACATGAAATAATAAGCGCCCATGATGCCCGCCAGTGCGCCCGATGCCCCAACCACGGGGGTGGTGGCTTCCGGGTTTGCGAGGATCTGCATTCCCCCTGCCACCAAACCGCAAAACAGGAAAAAGGTCGTGAAGCGTAAAGCCCCCATGCGATCTTCGACATTGTCACCAAAAATCCACAGCATCCACATATTAAACAAGACGTGCAGCCAACTCCCGTGAAGAAACATATGGGTGATGAATGGGGCGAAATCATCGGCTGGCAAGCCAACCCGTGCGGCCCATTCTGGGGAAGTGTATCGGGCCGGAACCAATCCGTAAAAATGGAAGAGTTGTTGCAGTGCGGTTTGTGGCAAGAACCATACGATTAAAAATATGCCAAAATTCAGCATAATCAACGACCACGTCACCCACGGCGTATTCAAACAGGGAATGTTGTCACGGTAAGGAATCATGGCTCAGTCCTAAAGTTATGTGGGTAGAGAAAGCACTTCCATTTCATTGCCTAAGTTGAAACGGAGGGGAGTGGTGTTTGGCATGACTGAATATTCAATAAGGACTTTATCATTGCAATGATTGGACATATTTCTAATTGAATTGATGCGGTGTGTCAACATTGTTGATAGAGTGCCGTGAGCCATGGTTTGCGTCATTCCCTAGAATCTACGCCGCAAACTCCCCGGGCGACAGCCAAACTTCTTGAAGAAGGCATTGCTGAAATGGCTGACATCGGCATAGCCCAATTGAGACGCTACGACTTTCAAGGAAATTTGGTTGTGTTGCAAAGCGGCATAGGCGGCAGAAAGCCTACGGTCACTGATGTAGGCAAAAATAGACTGCCCGTATTCCCGTTTGAACTCGTCATTCATTACCCGTTCCGAAAGCCCATAGCGTAGTGCCAATTCGTCCAAGCCCGGTAATAGGCCCTCTAAATGATCCAGTTCCTCACGCAATTCATGAATCAATCGAGTCTTTCGCTGTTCCAAATTGGGTTCGCCGACAAAATGCTGAACTAAGCCAATGATAAATTCCAGCACATTGGCTTGGGCGTGGAGTTTACGCAAATTGCCGGTCAAGTGATCGGCAAAACAGGTGTGCAGACTTGCACAAATCGGCTGTGGCACGGGATGTACAATCGCTGATGGCACTTTGCGAATCCCCAACCCCGCCAACAATGCGATGGCGGTTGGCTCGCCGATCAGCTTGCGCAATGAGGATTGCCCCATACCCAAAGCAATGGCTTCTATCGGTGCGGATGAGTCTGACCAGTGCTGATGGTCAATCCTGTCAATATGCTCAAAGGTACAGTCTCCGGGGTGGTTTTCCAGCCTGACATCCAGGCGGCGGTCATACAACTCGCCCCAACCACAGCGCAAGCTTTGTACGAAAAACAAGGGTTCTGTCAGTTCCACCTGCACGTCAGACATTGGCAACAAGCCCGCCATCCCCGGTTTGAAATGGTGGACAACGCGGCAAATATGCGTACCCAAGGCCAAATCCATCATTTCGATCCAGCCATTGCCTTGGCCTTCCGGCATAGGCACTGGCGTTCTGGTCAATTCTTCTTGCTCAGCCCTTACGCGCAAAGGTTCCGATGATGGTTCGGTAAGCCATTGAAGGTTTAAATGTTGGGCAAACGCTTCCAAAGGTTAGTCCTCAGCAAGGAAGTTCAATCCATTATATCTGTTATATCTGCAACTTTTTACATAAAAAATTCCATTTTTTACATAAAACAGTTTATCTCTCAAGCTGGCAATCGCAGTAACATCGGCACATTCAAGCCATAGTGAAACAGAATAAATAGCATGAAAACGATAACAGCGTATCTTTACGCGGTGCTGCTGGCCTTGGCGGGCTTTGCCCCCGCCGGGTTTGCCGCCACCGACTACATAAACGTCCAATTCAGCAACGGCGGCGCGAGCCAAATCGGGGCGGCGGTGATTGGCTCGGCGGGGGACTATTGGAACAAGACCACCGGCAAATCCGGTAGCCTGAGCCTGAACAAAACCGACAACACTGATTCCGGCGCAGCCCTGAGCTGGTCGGCATCGGGCGTTGGGAGCACCGGCACGAATAACGCCTTCATCGCCCAAAACACCGCGTGGAAAAATTTGTTTTCGGGACAAATTTACGCGGCTTCAGGTTCAACGATGACGGCGAATTTCAGCGGCTTGACCGCCAACATCCCGGTGCGGGTGTACTTTTATTCCGAGAACGATCAAGGCGGCAATGGCCGCAAGTTGCAAGCCAGCCTGAACGGCGGGGCCTACGCCGCCACCACCGTGGGATCGGACAACACCGTCTACAGCTTCATCAAGAATCAAAACTACCTCGTCGTCGATGGCACAGCCACCGCCTCGGGGCAACTCAGCATCAACCTCAAAGGCGTGTCCGGCGCCCGGGACGGCATCGGTATACTCATGGGCATCCAACTGATCGCCTCCAACGACATCCCAAGCCTGACCCTGACCACGCCCAATTTTGAAAATGTCGGCGCGGGCATGGCGACCCTGCTGTTGCAAGCCAGCGCGGACGCAACCGGGTATTTCACCTTGCTGGCCGGCAGCAACACCGCCTGCGGCACGGCGGCACAGGTCCAGGCGGGGCTAACCAACTCCGGCGCGACCGCCTCGTATCATGGCTCGCTGCCGTTGACCGCCAACATTCAGGGCCGCTACACGGTGCGCAACCTGACGCAACTGACCGATTACACGGTCTGTTTTACCGCCGATAGCCCCACTCTGCCTTCAGCCATCACCCCGGTCAGTGCCAACTTAAGCACCACGGCGGCCCACCTAAGTGGCCCAGCATGGAGCGTGGTGGGCACCGCCGGGTTCTCCGCTGGCGTGGCAACTTACACCTCGCTGGCGTTTGCGCCGGACGGGACCCCTTATCTGGCCTATGCGGACTATATCAACGCCTTAGGTAAGGCCACGGTGGTGAAGTTCAATGGCTCCAGTTGGGTCGTGGTCGGCACCGGTGGGTTCTCATCGAATCAGGCAGGTTACCTATCGCTGGCGTTTGCGCCGGATGGAACCCCTTATGCGGCCTATAGGGACGGTGGCAATAGCGGCAAGGCCACGGTGAAGAAGTTCGATGGCTCCAGTTGGGTCGCGGTTGGCACCGCCGGTTTTACCGCTAACGTGGTCTATTACACCTCGCTGGCATTTTCGCCGGACGGAACCCCTTATGTGGCCTATTCGGACGGGAACACAATCTTCGATAAGGCCACGGTGATGAAATTCAATGGCACAGCGTGGGTCTTAGTCGGCACCGCCGGGTTCTCAGATGGCGCGGTAAAATACACCTCGCTGGCGTTTGCGCCAGACGGGACCCCTTACCTGGCCTATCAGGACGCTGGCAACAGCTCCAAGGCCACGGTTAAGAAATTCAATGGCACGGCGTGGGTCACGGTCGGCGCCGCTGGGTTCTCCGCTGGCCAAGCAGCTTACACCTCGCTGGCGATTGCGCCGGACGGCACCCCTTATCTAGCCTATCGGGACGCTGGCAACAGCAACAATGCCACGGTGATGAAGTTCGATGGCACGGCGTGGGTCGCGGTCGGCACCGCCGGGTTCTCCGCTGGACAGGCAGACTACACCTCGCTGGCGTTTGCGCCGGACGGGACCCCTTATCTGGCTTATAGTGACAGTAGCAACAGCACCAAGGCCACGGTAATGCAGTTCAATGGCACTGCGTGGGTCGCGGTGGGCACCGCCGGGTTCTCCGCTGGCGGGGCAAGTTACACCTCGCTGGCGTTTGCGCCGAACGGAACCCCTTTTCTGGCCTTTATGGACGGTGGCAATAGCAACAAGGCCACGGTGATGAAGTTCGCTTCCAACCAGACCGCCACCGCCACCGCGTTGCAGTCCAGCCTGAACCCGTCCAAGTTCAACCAGTTGGTCACGCTGACCGCTGCGGTTTCGCCTTCCGCCGCCACTGGCTCGGTGACGTTTAAAGAGGGCAGTTCTGACTTGGGCACGTCCAGCTTGTCCAATGGCTCCGCCACCTATGTCAACAGCGCCTTGAGTGTCGGCAGTCACGACATCACCGCCGTCTATGCCGGTGACACCAGCTACAGCGGCTCCACCTCCAACCCGCTGACGCAGACCATCAACAAGGCCGACACCACGACGGCGGTGGTTTCCAGCCTCAACCCATCGTATGTTGGCGATGCCGTCACCTTCACCGCCACCGTCACGCCGAGCGCGACCGGCACGGTGAATTTCTTTGATGGTGCGAGTTCACTGGGCAGCGGAACGCTAAACGGCAGCAGCCAGGCCAGTGTCAACACCTCGGCCCTGACTGTCGGCGGCCACAGCATCACCGGGGTTTACAACGGCAACGCCGGCTACAACACCTCCACTTCGCCGCCGCTGCCGCAAACCGTAATCGCCTCCCCCGCACCGAGCCTGACCACGCCCAGCTTTGAAAATGTTGGCGCGAGCCTGGCGACTTTGCTGTTGCAAACCAATAAGGACGGAACCGGGTATTTCACCTTGCTGGCCGGCAGCAACGCCGCTTGCGGCACGGCGGCACAGGTCAAAGCGGGGCTAACCAGCACTGGTGCAATCGCCCCGTATCACGGCTCGCTGCCCCTGACCGCCAACACCCAAGGCCGCTACACGGTACGCAACCTGACGCAATCGACCGATTACACGGTCTGCTTCACCGCCGATAGCCCCACTTTGCCTTCAGCCACCCCGGTCAGCGCCAATCTGAGCACCACGGCCGCCAACCTGAATGGCTCGGCATGGAGCGTGGTCGGCACCGCCGGGTTCTCCGCTGACGTGGTAAGTTACACCTCGCTGGCGTTTGCGCCGGATGGGACGCCTTATCTAGCCTATCGGGACAATGGCAACAGCGGCAAGGCCACGGTGATGAAGTTTGACGGCACGGCGTGGGCCAGCGTCGGCAGCGCCGGGTTCTCCGCTGGCGCGGCAACGTACACCTCACTGGCGTTTGCGCCGGACGGGACACCTTATCTAGCCTATCGGGACATTGGCAACGGCGAAAGGGCCACGGTGATGAAGTTCAATGGCACGGCGTGGGCCGCAGTCGGCAGCGCCGGGTTCTCCGCAGACGTGGCAGCTTACACCTCACTGGCGTTTGCGCCGAACGGAACCCCTTATCTAGCCTATCGGGACGCTGGCAACAGCTTCAAGGCCACGGTGATGAAGTTCGATGGCACGGCCTGGGTCACGGTCGGCAGCGCCGGGTTCTCCGCAGACGTGGCGAATTACACCTCGCTGGCGTTTGCGCCGAACGGGACCTTTTATGTGGCCTATCAGGACGCCGGCAACAGCAACAAGGCCACGGTGATGCAGTTCGATGGCACGGTGTGGGTCACGGTCGGCAGCGCCGGGTTCTCCGCAGACGTGGCAGCTTACACCTCACTGGCGTTTGCGCCGAACGGGACCCCTTATCTGGCCTATCAGGATAGTGGCTACAGCAACAAGGCTACGGTGATGCAGTTCAATGGCACGGCGTGGGTCCCGGTCGGCAGCGCCGGTTTCTCCGCTGGTAAGGCACAATACACCTCGCTGGCGTTTGCGCCGGAGGGGACCCCTTATGTGGCCTATGAGGACTATGGCAACGGCTTAAAGGCCACGGTGATGAAGTTCGATGGCACAGCGTGGGTCACGGTCGGCAGCGCTGGTTTTTCCACTGACATGGCAAATTACACCTCGCTGGCGTTTGCGCCGGACGGGACTCCCTATGTGGGATATAAAGAAAGTGACAACAGCCTAAAGGCCACGGTGATGAAGTTCACTAATAACCAGACCGCCACCACCACCGCCTTGCAGTCCAGTCTGAACCCCGCCGGCTTCGGCCAGTCGGTCACGCTGACTGCCTCCGTGTCGCCTTCCGCCGCCACCGGCTCTGTGACGTTCAAGGACGGAGGTTCCACCCTAAGCACGTCTGCTTTATCCAACGGTTCCGCCACCTATGTCAGCGCTGCCTTGAGCGTCGGCAGCCATGACATCACTGCGGTCTATGGCGGTGACAGTGCGTATAGCGGCTCCACCTCTAACACGCTGACACAAACGGTCAATAGCGCAGGCGTCAACATCACCGTGGCGACTAATCCAAGCGGATTAGGGATTACCGTGGACGGGACCGGCTACACCGCGCCGCAAACCTTCAACTGGATTGCGGGCAGCAGCCACAGCTTGGCGGTTACTTCCCCGCAAGCGGGGACGGCTGGCACACGTTACCCCTTTGCCAACTGGTCCGATGCCGGGGCGCAAAGCCATAGCATCACCGTGCCGAGTTCACCAGCAACTTACACCGCCAGTTTTGGTACTGAATATCAGTTGACGCTGAACGCCGGGACGGGCGGGAGCATCATCCCTGCTTCCGGCAACTGGTACGCCGCCGGGTCTACGCCTAGCATCATCAGCACTGCCAGCAACAGCGGCTATGTCTTCAACGTTTGGAGCCTAGACAGTGGAACCGGCCCGGTGCTGAACACCGCCAGTGCCGCCACCCAAGTCACAATGAACGGGCCGAACACCGTGTCCGCCGCGTTCAAGGCCGTTACGACCACGTTGAGTGCCAGCATTGGCAGCAAAAGCGGAACTATCGGCGGGATACGCAGTTGGAACGTCTCTGTCAGCAACACTGGCGGCACCACCGCCAACGCGGCGCAGATCGACGGACTGACCCTTTCCAGCAGCGGAGCATGCAAGCCGGTGGCGACCACGAGCTTCCCGCTGGCTTTGGGCGACATCAGCCCTAATGACGCGTTGACCGGCGTGGTGTCCATCAACTTCACCGGCTGCAAAAGCAGTATCAAGTTCAGCGTGAACATTCGCTACAGCGCGGATGGCGGCACGAGCAGCGGGGTCACGCCGTTGACGGGGGTGAGCCAATAATCATCGGAGTGTCAAAGCTTGCTTTGACAAAAAAGTTGATCGTTCCTTTTGCTCCAGCGTGGGAATGCAGACAGCACCGCTCCGGCGGTGCATGGCGCGGGAGCGCCATTGTAGGCGTTCCCACGGAGACCGCTCATCGTTATACACAAGTCTCGCCAAGCCGTAGTGCCGTCATTCCAGCAGGGATGCAGGAATCCAGTGCCATGGACGGTAACTCGCCGTTATGTAAGTGTTTGATTCAAGCTACACACCAACCCGCAGATTCACCTCCCTGTGACTGGATTCCGGCAGT
>CAIYXP010000077.1 GCA_903930145.1 uncultured Methylococcaceae bacterium | reverse complement strand
GCGATTGCCGAGCTAAATCCCAGCACCGCCGCTGATTCCTTCGCGGCTTCGCGGCGGGCTTGGTCGGCATTGTCCGCTCCCAAAGCCCGTTGGCGTTCAGTCAGGAAAATCACCGGGATCATGCGGAAGGTCGAGCCATTACCGATGCCAGTGGTAATGAACAGCAGCATGAACAAGCCGAGGAAGCCATAGAAATTCCCGCCGACCCCGCCATGCGACATGAAATGCAACACGCCGAACACGGCCGCCCCCATGATGATGAAATTCCAAAACGTGACCCGCGCCCCACCCAGTTTGTCCGCCAGCCAGCCGCCGACCGGGCGCACCAGTGCGCCGACCAATGGCCCTAAGAACGCATATTGGGTGGGGTTCACCGTTGGAAACAGGATTTTTATCAGCATCGGCAAACCCGCTGAATAGCCGATGAACGAGCCGAAGGTTCCGGTATAAAGCCAGCACATCAGCCAATTGTGTTTGCGTTTAAAAATAACGGCTTGGTCTTTGAACGTGGACTTAGCCGAGGCAATGTCGTTCATGCCAAACCATGCGGCAATCGACGTGGCGATGATAAACGGTACCCAAATGAAACCGGCATTTTGTAGCCACATGGACTTGGTCACGCCATCCTTGACCCAAATTTGCGGCTCGCCGCCGAACCAGCCGAATACGCTGGCGGTAATGACCAGTGGCACGACGAATTGCACGGTGCTGACGCCCAAATTGCCCAATCCGGCATTCATCCCCAAGGCTGTACCCTTTTTGGCTTGCGGAAAGAAGAAGCTGATGTTCGCCATACTGGAAGCAAAATTACCCCCGCCAAAGCCACACAACAAAGCCAATACCAGCATTAAAAGATATGGCGTGTCGGGATTTTGCACCGCGAAGCCAATCCAGATCGAGGGTACTAGCAGCGAGGCAGTGCTAATCGTCGTCCAGCGCCGCCCACCGAAAATCGGCACCATGAACGAATAGAAAATCCGCAGTGTCGCCCCGGAAAGCCCCGGCAATGCCGTTAGCCAAAATAATTCGTTGGTCGTATATTTGAAACCGATGCTAGGCAGGTTGATGACCACTACGCTCCACACCATCCACACCGCAAAGGCCAAGAGCAGGGCAGGGATGCTGATCCACAGGTTGCGGGTAGCGATGCGCTTGCCAGTTTTCTCCCAGAATGTGGCATCTTCCGGGTTCCATTCGGTTAGCACCAAGGGCGAAGGATGGGACAGTTCCGGCAAGTCGGTGGAAGCGGTCGCCAGTTGCGGGGCCAAACGGCGTTCCGCACTGGCAATGGTGAAATGCATCCACGTCAACGCAACCGTCACCAACACAAACAATAGCATGAAGCAACTTGTCCACAGACCGGTGAGGTCTAACAACATGCCGAAGGTCAATGGCAGCAGGAAGCCGCCCAAGCCGCCGATCATGCCGACCACGCCGCCGACCGCGCCGACATTGTTCGGATAATATTCAGGGATATGCTTGTACACCGCCGCCTTGCCCAAGGACATAAATATCCCCAACACAAACAGCAATAGCATGAATGCCACAGGGCCAATCGCTAGAGTGAACGCGATGTCGCCCTTGACTCCATGCACGACATAATCGGTTGGCGGGTAGGACAATATGAAGGTACAGATGGCGGAGACGATAAAAGTTGTGTACATAATCGTCCGCGCCCCATGGCGATCCGACAGCCAACCACCATAAGCACGGAACAAGCTAGCAGGAATCGAATACAGCGCAGCCACCATGCCGGCAGTCTTGACATCAAATCCATACGCCCCGGTCAGGTAGCGCGGCAACCACAAGGCCAAGCCGACAAATGCGCCAAACACAAAGAAATAATATAGCGAAAAACGCCAAACTTGGAGATTTTTCAGCGGCTCCAACTGCGTCAAGAAAGGTTCCGGCGGGGCATTTGCCAAACGGCGGAGTTTCAACACCGGATCGTCTTCGGTGGTGAACCAGAACACTGCCGCCATCACTACCAGTGCTGCTGCCCAAACTTGCGCCACGGCATGCCAGCCAAACGCAACCATCACGAAAGGCGCGGTGAATTTGGTCACCGCCGCGCCGACGTTGCCCAAACCGAAGATGCCTAGCGCAATACCTTGTTTTTCAGGGGGAAACCAGCGAGACACATAGGCGATACCCACGGCGAAGGAGCCGCCGGCAATGCCGATCCCTAGCGCAGTCACCAAAAACATCGGATAGGTGCTGACATTGGTTAATAAGAAAGTGGCTACCGCCGCCGACAGCATCACGGCGACATAAACCAATCGCCCACCATATTGGTCGGTCCAAATACCTAAAACTAAACGAATCAGCGAGCCTGTCAGAATCGGCGTCCCCACCAGCAAGCCAAATTCGGTTTCATTGAGATTCAAATCTTTGCGAATTTGCAGGCCAATGATGGAGAAAATAGTCCAAACGGCGAAGCAGACCGTGAAGGCCACGGTGCTGGCGGTCAATGCGCGGGTGGAATGGGAAGTGTTGATAGTGGTCACGTTCTAGGGTTCCGTTTGATCAATTTAGTCAAGGTTTCTTTGATCATAATATTCAACAATTTATATTTTATTTTGCCAAATGTCCGGCCATGCTTCGATAAAGGGCGGTGATTAAGTCGGTTTGGCTGATTAAGCCCACCAATTTATTGCGTTCGTCCACGACAGGCACTTGATGGATGCCACGCTCGGTCAGGAGCCTGGCGAGTTCGGGCATGTGTTCGGTGACGGTGGCGGTGATGACGGGGGTGGCCATAATTTGTCCCGCCACTTCTGGTTTGTGCGAAGTAACAGTAGTGCTGGTCTTGAGTAGATCCCTCAACTTTTCGCCTAGGGTGTTGTACTGCTCGGCGCGGGCATGGCGGAAAAAATCGCTCTGGGTGACGATGCCGATGACATGGCGGCCCCGGTCGACGACCGGCAGAGCCTTGATGCGGTGTTTTTGCATCAGCGACCATGCCTCATCCAATTCCGTGCCGAACTCCACCGTCAGGGGGTTGTGGGTCATCAACTCCGATGCGGTCGTCTCGCCGAAGTTGCGGTGAAAGGCTCGGGCAGTGGCTAGTTTGTAAATTTCATTCAATTCGTGCTCGCCCACATCGATAAATTCGTCCATTTCGGCCAGAGCGGCACGCAGGTCATCGGTTTGTATGCCGAGACGCTCTGTCGGCCTACCGCCGTGCAATCCTGTTTCCGGGGCTAGGGCGAGGGGCTTGGGTAGCAACAGACGCCGGTAAACCAAGGCTATGGTCAACATCACCGCGAGATTGAGAGACAAAGGCATCAGTAAAAACTGAAAACCCAGCGCTTTGACGCTTTCCCCGCCTAGCACCGGGATCAAGGCCGAAGCCCCGCCCGGCGGGTGCAGG
>CAIYXP010000076.1 GCA_903930145.1 uncultured Methylococcaceae bacterium | reverse complement strand
TGCAGTGGCAAAGCTCAATAGATAAAGGCTGAATAAGACAATAGGGGCGGCCTGTGCGGTGAAAATCGCCGTGATAAGAAATAGGAAGACTTGCAAACGCGCCGAACACAAGGAAAAAGGAATCACTAGCATGGTCAACAAGCGCAATGAACGGGAGCGCATAATGCGCGTACCCATCAGGGCCGGCACATTACAGCCAAAACCCATGAGCAGCATGACGAAACTTCGCCCGTCCAACCCCATCTTAGCCATGACCGCATCCATCAAAAACGCGGCACGGGACAAGTAACCACTATCCTCCACGACTGTCATCACTAGGAAAAACAATATAATGACCGGCACGAAAGCCGCAACAGTACCTACACCATTATAAATGCCGTCCAGTAACAAGCCTTGCAGCCAAGTCGGCAAGCTGGCAAGCATAGGCTCCAAACCCAAGGTGCGAGCCTGTGACAACACCCAAGCCATGCCGTCTTGCATGGGTTTGCCTAGGGTGAAGATAAATTGGAACAGCAAAAACATGATGAGGAAAAACAGCGGCAAGCCGAATAAAGGATGCAGCAGGATACGATCCAGCATTGCCGTCATGCCCACGGGCATGGTTTTTGGAATTTGCACGGCTTCGCTCATGATTTTTTCCATGGCGGCTTCAATCTCATCGTCGGCCCTGAGATTCTCGCGAACCATAGCTGGGTCGGTCGGATGGCTGGCCAACAAAGCCTTGGCAATGACAGAACTAGCCGCTTTGAAACCTTCGCCATATTTTGCGCTAATCCAAGCCACGGGCATGTTCATACTGGCAGCCATCTTTTCGATGTCCACAGTGATGCCAGCCCGTTTAGCCTCGTCTGCCATATTGAGCAATAGCACGGTCGGCAAACCTAATTGCTGGGCTTGCAAGGCTAGGCTCAGTTGCCGTTCCAACTGTACGCCATTGAGGACAATCAGCAGCAAATCCACGCAATTGTTCTCCAAAAAGTCACGGACGACTTTTTCATCTTCGGAGAATCCATGGAAATCGTAAATGCCGGGTAAATCCACCACACGGACAACTTGTCCATTCAATGGAATTTTTGCCGCCATCAAATCAATGGTGATGCCAGGCCAGTTGCCAACCCGTGCGGATGCGCCCGTGAAGCGATTGAAGAAAGTGGATTTGCCAGTGTTCGGCATTCCCAGCAAGGCAATGCACTTCATCGCATCGACTGGCGGCTGACTCGAATTTTGTCCGCATCACAGCGACGCATGATAACCTCGGTGGTGCCTATGCGGATTTGCAACGGCCCTCTGAACCAAGCGCGTCGGATAAGGTGAATCTCTTTGCCGACACGAAAACCGAGTGCCAAAAGCCTATGATGCAAACCCTCTTCGGTGGAAATGGCCCGAATGATGGCGGAATCACCGGGGTGAAGTGAACTGAGTCTGGGTTCTGTCATGACAATACGTCCAAATGATAACGATTCCTAATTATCGCACGGGAACACGTTATCACAAGACATTTTCTGTTTATGAACCGTTCAAAGATAGCAGTGCTTTGATCTCCTTGTCATCTTGCCCCAACAATTTAACATCCAGCAAATAAATCCGTTGGTCAGGAAGCCCCACGCCTTGAACTAAATATTCCCGAATGGATTTGCCACGGGTTTGGGCCAAGCTGCGCAAATCCCCTTCACTCACCACCCATTGCTCCAGTAATTTGCTTTTGGCGCTTTCCAATTTCTCACCACTCAAGGCTTCGTTACTATCTACACCTTGTAATTCAGGCGAGTTGGGGATTTTCGACCGGATCAAATTAGTCAGCAAGCGGGCATAATCCTCTTGACTCAGTGTCAGTTCGTCACTGTCAGAGGGTTTGGACTTCGTCTTTCCCAACTCTATGAGCTTATTGTTTTTTATTTGCCGGGTCAGGTCTTGCTCAGCCAAGATTGAACGATCCAAGGTTTGGTGGGCAGTGCCTTTAATTTCCAAGCTCAATGCGGGTCTTTCCTTTAGCGCCTTAGCAACTTCGTCCAACTTGCCTTTTTGCTCACTACTCAAATCAGTCTTGCCGGGCTGGAAAGACACTGAGCCGAGGTCTTCCTGGGTTCCTCCACCGCTCACTAAGCCGCCAATCAAATTAAAGGGTGCGGTGACTAATTTGGTGAGCAAGGTGGTGGCGGCATTGCCAAGTAAACTCCAAATATCGATTTGCGGATTACTCAAATCACCGGTGACAGGCAAATTAAGATCAATCCTGCCATTGGAATCTTTAAGCAGGGATATGGCTAATTTGACTGGCAAGGAGGTCGCATCGGCACTTTCCACCTGTTCGCCTAAGGTTAAATTGTCGAGGATGAACTTGTTTTCCGCCGTCAACTGACCATTGGACAGTTTATAGTGGAGATCCATCGATAACTTGCCTTTTTCGATGCGAAACCCTGCAAACTTTCCAGAATAAGGTGACAATGTGGTCAAATTGACATCAGTGAAATTCATGATGATGTCGGTGAATATCTTCACGCTAAACAGATTGATTTTGCCGTAGATTTTGACTGGGGAACCTTCATTCAGCTTGCCTTCCAGCATGACATCCGACTTGGCTTCTTGGCTAGAGGTCAAGCCGCGAATATCGCCAGTCAGATCATGAATATTGACTGAAAAATTAGTCGGTTTGATCGTCATATCGGTGAAATCGGCGTTGGCTTTGTGGATATGCACAGTGCCTATCACGATAGCTGTCGATGCATTCGCCTTGCTGCTGGATGTGGGCTTTGCGGCTGGTTCAACAGTCGTCTTGGCAAGCTTTTCCGCCTTGCTTGGCTTGCCCGATTTTTTCGCTTCAACTGTCTTAACGGGTGCTACCGCCTTGACCGGTTCCGCCACCGGGGGAGTCTCAGGTTTTGGCGTAGCCGAAGTGCTTTTGCTGGCCGGCGGAGTTAAATTTTCCGCGATATTGAATTTTTTGTCTGCGTCGAGTATGGCCCTGACATAAGGTTCGGTGGTGATGATTTCTCTAATACTAATTCTTTGCGGATTTGTATCAAATACGATTCCATTCAAACGCAATTTTTTCAAATTGATAAAGTCCTTGCCTTCTCGCTTGTCATCCGAGGCAAAATTAGCCACGGCCACATCCCCGGTGAAACGCAACTGTTGATTCTGGCTCTCGTTATATTCGATGTCGGCATTCAGGTTCAACGCACCCTTGACCACGTTAAAGCGAACGAGATTGTCAAAATAAGCTTGTAATCCGGGCAGGCTCAAATCATCGACATAAATCTTTATGATTGCTTTGGCCGGAGAAAGATTGACATTACCCTCCAATGCGATGCGTCCATTCATGGTTAGCCCTGTATTCATGCCTATCCAAAAGGGTTTGCCTTGTACCGTGCTAAAATTTTTCAATAGCAAATTTAAGGGCGAAAAGCGCATTGCCACAGGCGGTGTCACGGAAAAATCACGCAGTGCTATATCATTATTATTGAGTTCGATGACATCCGCACCAAACGTCCAAGGTTTACTGGGCGGTTCTTTGCTGGCTGGTTTTGCGGGCGTAGGCGAAGGTTTGACGGCGGGGTTGGCAGGCGGCGGCATTCCGGGCGCTCCAATCGAACCGTTTTGTTCCCGCCAAGCCGCCAGCACTGATTTTTGAGTCGTGATCTTGCCCAGATGCACAGACCTGTCTACAGCACTCAAATCTATGCCATCCAGTTTAATCGAACCGACGCTTGCGAAACGCGGCTTGCCATTATCCTCGCGAATGGGGGTCGGTGATTTCAAATCAACTTTTTCCACATTAAACGTCTTTAACTGCATTTTTAAGACGTTTAAGTCCAAACCCAGTCCTTGCGCATTCGCCGAACCAACATCCACCGGAACGGGAGCCTTTACCCCAACTTTTTCAATGCCGAAGGAAGCCAGTTTGAGTTGATTCGCCTTGACATCGAAATCCAGCCCCAAGGCTTTGAGCGAAGCAATATCGACCGGGTTTGCCGGAACCTTTAACCCGATCTTATCGACACCGATGGATTCCAGCTTAAGCTGGTTGGCCTTGACATCAAAACCAAGCCCTTGCAGCGAGATAGAGGCAACGTCGACAGGGGTTGGGGTTTTCGCCCCGATCTTCTCCACCCCGACGGAAGCCAATTTAAGTTGATTGGTTTTGACATCAAAACCGATGCCTTGCAATTTAATCGAGGCGATATCAGCAGTCGACGGTGATTTGACGCCAATTTTCTCGACACCGATGGAATCCAATTTAAGCTGACTGGCCTTGACATCGAATTCAAGCCCTTCCGCATTGACCGCAGCCACATCGACGGCGGCAGCGCCCTTGAGCGAAATGTTTTCCACACCCAATTTTTTAAGATGGAGCAGATTGGATTTTTGTTGGAAGCTTAATTCTTGAGTCGCAATCGAACCGACGGTCAAAAAAGGCTGACCGTCTTTGGCAATGTTCAATCCCTTGATTTGCGCTTCCAATAAGGGAATTTCGAAATCCGATTCTTTGCCATATTTATACTGTAGCTTCAGCGATAACAAACCATCCAGCACAACATAGCCTTTTTCTGACACCAGCCAAGCCGCCAAGGGGGCAAGATTAAGGTCTTGCAATTGAAATTCCCCGGAAACCGAGGTTTCCCCGAATTGCAAATCACCATCGCTGGAAATGAATTCCCTGCCTTCCTCTTCGGCATTCAGTTTAAAACTGGCCGCCGATGCGGAGTTTGTCCCTAGATTGGCAAGGGTGAAATTCAGGGGCGACAACACTTTTTTAAAGCCCAAACCTCTGGACTGATCCTCGAAAGAGAGTCGCCCATCTTTCACATCGAACAAGGTCAATAAAAATGGAAAAGCGCCCGATGAAGACTCCTCTTCCTTGGGCTGGTCGGGTTTGGACAACAGGAACTCGAAATTGGGTTTGCCCTCATGGTCAAATAAGACATTGATTGAGGGGCGGATGATTTTGACATCGGCAACCAAGGATTTGGATTTGATCGAACGCATGGCGTCAATATCCAGCTTGAGTTCCCCAATACTCGCCACTTCGCCGTTATCCGGTGCTTTCAATGAAAATCCATCAATCGCCACGGCCAACTTGAAAGGATCGAACGCTGTCTTTTCGGCATGGAATTGCCCGCCCATCTTTTCCGATACCATGGGCCAAACTTGGGTTTGAACGAGATAGGGGACTAAATAAAAGCCTACTAGGGCGTAAACACCCACAGCCAAGGCCAAGCCCCCAAAAAAACCGGCAAACCAACGCCATTTATTTTTGAAAAACGTCACCATTCCAAGCCCTCTCTCTAATCTGATTTGATTCCATCCCGCCAATTATGCAACATTGACAAACCTCATCCTAGCCACATCTGCCCCGTTGATTATATACGAACGAGAAAACTTCATCTTTGCTAAAAATTTTTTTGTTTCTTCGCCGATCAGTCGACTATTTTTGACTATACTCAAAAATGATTTCAGTGTTCACATCAATGAAATCAAGATGCTTCTTGCAATATCCATTGTCAAGGGCAAGCAAGAAACCAACCGCCAGACAATGGCGTAGTGCCTGTGACTGGCAGGTTTCTATTCCAGCATCCCATGAAAAGGAGACTGACCATGAGCGCCGATCTTGTGAAAAGTGACCTGACCCCTGAACTACAGCAGAGGATTCTTAATTTGTTTCAGGAAGTTAAGACTCTGATGCCGTATTTGATTAACCTTCCGCCGGAAGATCGTCGGGCATTGCCAAAAATGGGTCCAAAAAGCCGTGCTTTTGTAGACCAAGGCTTGGTGACCGCCGAGCAAAACCCTGGCATTCTGCCGAGAAATTTCGACTTGGAAGAATACCGTCATCATGTTGAGCAACTGAGGCTATTGGAGCCATTGGTGATGATGTCGGAGCAACTCAATTCTCTGATGGAAGACACATTCATTGGTATGGGCAGCGACTGCTATACCCATACCTTGGTGGTTTACCAAACGGCTAAGATGGCTGGCAAGGGCAGCGGACTAGACCCGCACCTAGACAGTCTTGCCAAGCGTTTTGCCCGTCGTTCGCCTAGCAAAGATGACACGTCTCACACTGAGAAGTGATAGACGCTAACCGATGCCAGTAGCCCGGACGGAGCCTCCGGCGTAGTCCGGGGCAAAACCAACAACACCCGGATTACGCTTTTTTCCCTCCGGGCTACGGCAATAGGGTTCAAGATGGGAAGGTTCGGGAAACAAACTGCGTGATTCCTATTTTGAACCCCAAAAGAGCAGTTAATTGCTTCGGCAATCTGCAAAATTTTTTGAATGTTCAGGTTTGCAAGCAGGACCATC
>CAIYXP010000075.1 GCA_903930145.1 uncultured Methylococcaceae bacterium | reverse complement strand
TTGATAGATTTAATTATGAACGAAATATTGCTCATCAATGAGAATACAGATATTAATATCATACTGAGTAGACCGTTTATATCTTACAAATCTTCAGTTTTAGAAAAATTTTTGAGCACTATCCGAAACTTTGACTACGGTTTTGATTGGTGGGCGGATTGGTATCAAGACCGCTTGAACGGCAAGCCGATAGACATTGATCTCTGGGAAAAAACCACGCTATTACCTGAGTCTCTTTTAGACCAAGGCCCGGAAGCCGTCAATGCTTATCTCAAATCCTTAACCGAAGGCGAAGCAAAAAGCCCACTGAACCGGGTGAGAGTAATTTTCATCGGCGACGGAGCGGCAGGAAAAACTTCTCTGATTCACACCTTGTACAATGAGCCAGTGGTCGCGGGCATGGAACCAATGACACCCGGAGTGGAGATTCGTGAATGGGATGTGCCGAATACAGCTATCAAGGCTCACTTTTGGGACTTTGGGGGGCAAGTCATTGCCCATGCAATGCACAAGTTTTTCCTTCGCGAGTCTTGCCTGTATGTTCTGGTACAGGAAGCAAGACCCGGCGGCAATGCCAATGAGAGGGCAGAATACTGGTTGGAACATGTACAGCGTTTTGGACATGGTGCGCCGGTACTGTTGGTGGGCAACAAGGCTGACCAAACCCCAATAAGCTTGGATCTGCGCACTTTACGTGACCGCTATAAGAATATTGTGGATTTTTTTCCGCTTTCTTGCACTGAATATCAATGTGCATTTCGCTCACATTTCGAGATTTTCCGCAACGCATTGGCGAACCAATTGAAACAAGTCGGTACACATCAAATCTTGTTTACACTACGGCATTTCAAAGTACTGGAAAACTTGCAACAACAAAGCCCGACTAAGTCCTTCCTAGAGAAATCTGCGTATCAGATCATCTGTGAAAAATATGGCGTGGAAGTAGAAGGCGGCTTGAATCGTGATTGGCTTTTAGACTGGCTGGACAAACTAGGATTGATTGTTCATTTCCCCAATATTCCAACTTTGGATGAATATATACTAAATCCACGATGGCTGACTCATGGAGTTTATACATTACTATACTCGGAAGTAGCCAATCAAGGACAACTACACGATACGGATGCAGTTAAGGTTTTGAAGTCTACGACAGCTAAGGATGAATTGGGCAATATACTAGAGTATTCATCAAGTAAATGTGATTTTATATTAAAGGCAATGGAGCAATTTGAGATCGCCTATCGTCTCCCTGAAAACAATCAAGTGTTTATACTGCCAGATTTACTGCCCGCAACTCGGCCTGAGTATTTGTCCTTCGACAAAACCGGGGCTTTGTCTTTCGACTTCGATTTTATCGGGCTGTTGCCTCGCCATATCATGACGGTGTTCATTGTGCGCCGACACCGAGAAATTGTTGATAAATTGGTCTGGCAAAATGGGGTGCGCTTGGCATCCAAAGCCTTTCAAGCACAGGCTTTGGCGCAAGTAGACTATCACCGCCGCCGTTTGTCGCTATGGGTTTCCGATTCAGATGCTTCGCGTTATTTCTCCGAATTATACGCGGCTTTCAAATCCCTGTTGGAGCCTTTGGGCAAACCAGAACCTAGCGAATGGGTGGGCTTGCCGGTTGCCGCTGGGTATTCAATGGATGATCGGCCCCGCGCCAATTTCCGGCAATTGCTGGCTTTGGAACGAGCCGGGGAAAACCGGTATATTGACGAATCTGGAACCTATTTATTAAACGAGGTATTGAAAATCATGCCAAAAGAAGAACGCGAAAAACAAGGCAGAGAAATCCATTTCCACGGTGTTGGTCCAGTGATTTACCAAGAGGGCGGCATAATGACGGACGTGACTCAAGGCGATAAAACCGTCATGTTGTCAAAAGCAAAGTTATTGCACAAAAAACTTGGCGAAATCGCATATGATGTGGAAATTCAAGTAGAGGATGAAGCTCTTCGCAGTCAAGCCTTACGAGAATTGCAGAAAATACGAAAAGCATTGGAAACCTTAGAAAAAGGTACGGTAGAACAAAGGAAGGGCGCTTTGGAAGCTTTAAGCCATTTTGGTGACAAGGCCAAAGAGGGGGCGGGTAAAACTGTCGAGGCTCTTAAATCAATTAAAGAAGGTGGCGAAGCAGTGGGTTGGATAATGCAGACTGTACCACTGATCGTTGAGACTTTAGCTAATTTAGCAGCTTAATCAAATATTGATTCAGGCAAATGGATAACAAAACAGAACAAACAACTAAGCTTTTCTTAGAACTAGTGAACACCCAGTTCGACACTGACGGTGCGATATTATTCGGCAGTCAAGCCCGAAACGATGCCAATGCCCAAAGTGATACCGATCTCGCGATACTGTTAAAAGGTAAACCCGGTCGACGCTTGGATGTCGCCTTGACCATGGCTGACATAGCTTTCGATGTCATGTTGCAAACCGGCTTAATGATAGATGCCTTGCCATTATGGGAGGAAGAATGGCTACACCCGGAAACCTTTAAAAATCCTTCTTTGCTGGAGAATATTAGGCGCGACGGGATATGGTTATGAAAGCAGAATATTTTATTTCAGCCATCCAGAGCCGGTTCGAACTATAAAAAAATAATAACCACTTTCCTATGTCTGATCTCAACGACCCCCGTGTATTATTCGCCGCCGAGCGAACCTTAATGGCTTGGAACCGCACTTGCCTTGCGCTGATGGCTTTTGGCTTCATGATCGAGCGCTTCGGATTATTTCTTAAAATTTTGGTTCCTGCTAATGAACACCTACCCCCACATAATCTTTCCTCTTGGTTAGGCTTGGCATTTATTATTCTGGGCGGTATATTCTCGTTGCTATCAACGATACAACACTGGCGTTTTCTAAGAACGCTCAAACCCGTTGAGATTCCCGAACGGTATTGGACATTTCTGCCTATCTTCAATAATCTGGCATTAATGTTCATTTCGGTTTTACTGAGCATCTATATGCTCTATACGGTATTCAAAGTCTAACCAACACATGTGAGGAATCTGATGAATTATAGAGGGGCGGGTGGCACACCGGGTGGGGAAGGGTCGTTTATCATCGGCTTGGTGATGATGGGCTCAGGTTTTTATTTACTATTGCGGTCGATTGATGTCAGCAATAGCTTTAGCTTGGGCACCAGCCTCTATCAAATGCCAATGATGGGTTACACGGCTTCAATCACAGGGGGTATGTTATTAATCCCATTTATTTTTGGGATTGGGATGATTTTTTATAATGCTAAGAATTTGGTCGGTTGGATACTGGCTGTGGGTGCGGTCAGCGCAATGATTATTGGCGTATTGGCGGGTTTGCGCTTCTCGCTGCATAGTATGTCGCTGTTTGATCTGCTCATCATTCTGGTGCTTGCCATTGGCGGCTTGGGGCTTTTTCTCAGTTCAATGCGCAACTAAAGCGGTATGGAAAGTTGAGCCATCACTCGATTTCTCCCCGACTCTTTGGCCCGGTACAAAGCTTGGTCGGCTCGTTCCAACAATGAGTCCAAATTATCATTAGGCCCATCCAAGCTTGAGATGCCCGAACTGATGGTCAACTGAACTTTTTTGCCTCCAAGATCAATTAATTTGGCTCCCAAAGCCCGTCGAATACGTTCGACGACATCAAAGGCTTGGTTTTCAGTGATTTCGGGCAATAGCAACACAAATTCATCCCCGCCAAATCGGGCAAGCACATCAATTTCACGTATGTTTTTAAGGCAGATTTCAGTAAATGCCAAAAGCGCTTGGTCACCTGTCGAATGTCCATACCCATCGTTGATCTTCTTAAAATCATCCATGTCGATCAAGGCAATGGACAGGGGTCGTTGAAGGCGAATGGCGCGTTTTATCCCGCTTTCCGCCAACTCAATGAAACGTCGGCGGTTGGTGATGCCGGTCAGTTCATCCGTGGTGGCTTGTTGGTGCAGCAATTCTTCAAGACGTTTTCGCTCAGTCAGATCAATGTCCAAACAAAACAATTCCGGTTGACGCCCCACTGGCACAAGCAATGCATGGCAGGAGAATACCGGCACGGACGTGCCATCTTTTCGCTTGAGGGACAGTTCGCCGGCAGGAATGGGTTCGCCAGTCTCCTTCATTAGTCGGATGCCTTGCTTGACTATTTCCCACATGTCTTGTGGAATGATGAGGTCTAGCAAATTATTCCCTAACGCCTCATGCTCAGTATATCCATATAGATTCTCCGAAGCCCGGTTCCAGAATAATACCGTACCATTGAGGTCATACCCTTGAACAGCTACGTTTGGAATTTCCTCCATTACCGAGCGAAAACGGTTTTCACTCTCCTTCAAGGCTTCTTCCACTTCTTTACGTTCGGTGATGTCACGTATTACGCCGAGTAGATGCGGTACACCTTGCATTTGGAATTTCTTGGCAGACAATAAACCAATCAACTGGCTGCCATCCTTTCGTTGAAAAACCGCTTCCAAGTTTTCACAAAATCCACTCGTTTCTAGTTTATTGATAAAAGCATCCCTATGTTCGGATGTTTTCCATATTTTGAGATCCAAGGTGGTTTTACCCAGCACCTCGTTACGTTTGAACCCAGTCATCAAGGTAAAACCTTCATTGACATCAACCATGGAACCGTCTTCAAGCCGAGTAATGACGATTGCGTCGGGGCTGGTGTTAAAGATTAATTCGGCGTTTTCTTTAGCCTCGCGAGTCTCTGCATTTAATCGCTGGTTGGACATGAGGATGAAACCAAATGTCCACAATGTACTGGTAACCAGCACAGTTAGATAGGTGGCGACTTGGATTAGCGTGGGAGTAAAGAGAGTGCCGATATTGCCACCAAGGGAATTCAGCCCCTTTACCATGAAGAATCCGCCATGGGCCAGATACACTAAGGCGAGAAAATAAGCTGTGAATTTCACCGAGTTGTTTTTATTGAGAAAAAACGCACGGGCAATCAACCATGAAACCATGGTTTGGGCAAATGATAGATTAACGCGCCGTAACGCTATATTTTCGTTAATGAAGGTGAAATAGGCGGCGATCAGGGTAATGCAAGCGCAGAATGCAATTAGCCAACTAAGCCGTCCACGATGCTGCAAAAAACGTAGCACACCTACATAGTGCAAACACAAGCCGATGACGAATAACGCATTGCTTGAGATGATCGCAGCAGGGCCAAAGTCGGGATGATCCCTTAGATAATTAAACACAAACCCAAAGGCTATCGCCATGCTTCCCGACGTCCACCATCCAGGCCCACTATACGTTTTGGCAAACCGATATTGAGCAAAAAGGGCGATAACTTGCAACAGAAAGCTTAGGCTGAGGACAAGCGCCAGGGTATGGATGTCAATGTTCATGTATATCCTTATGACAGTCGGCTAGTTGAAGATACCGATGTTGCCACAAGGCTTGTTATCATGAAAAGCATTTGTTTAAAATTCGGTAATATTTCACTGAAATCAGACACTCACCCGTGTAAACTATACTCAAATACGATGTTTGAGACCACCTGGCGAAGTAATTAGAATTCTTTTGGGAAAAACATCACCGCAACAAGATTTCGCAGTTTATACCCCTCTCTAGGATGGAGAGGGGTTTTTTATTTCATTAATTGGCGGGTGGCTGGGCGGGGTTGCTTGGGGCTATCGGGGCAGTGGGAATGGATTGAATCGCTTTCCCAGGAAAACCAGACGGGGGATTAAGAATCATGATCAGCCCCATCATGATTACGAACACGGTTATGACGGCGCCTAGCGCGCCAATCCGGGCCGCGACTTTACTCCTCCCCTGCTTGATATGCCAAGCCGAAGTCCTTTTCCAAGCGAAAACCATTGCCACCAATAAAACAATTAATTCCAGAGTTGCAAGCATGGCGGCCTCAAGCGAAAGGATTGCGCAAAATGATGGTTTCGTTGCGGTCAGGCCCGGTGGAAAGAATGTCAACCGGAACGCCCACCAATTCTTCAATCCGTTTTATATACGCCTTGGCATTGGCAGGCAGTTTCTCGTAATCTGTAATGCCAAGGGTATTTTCCGACCAACCCGGCAAATCCTCGATGATGGGCTGGCAATGGGCATATTTCTCAGCCCCCACAGGCACGGTATTGACTCGCTTTCCTTCCACCATGTAGCCAGTGCATATTCCAAGCTGCTCAAGTCCATCAAGAACATCTAGCTTAGTTAGGCAAATGCCAGTCAAACTATTCAAACGGGCAGACTTTTTCATCAATACAGCATCAAACCAGCCGCATCGACGGGCCCTACCGGTGGTCGCCCCAAATTCCGCGCCACGGCTTGACAAATGACCGCCAATTTCGTCGGCCAGTTCGGTGGGGAATGGACCGTTGCCGACACGGGTAGAATAAGCTTTGGTAATGCCCAGCACATAATCAAAATCCAACAAACCCACACCCGTGCCGCAAGCAGCCCCGCCAGAGGTGGTGTTGGATGAAGTCACGTAGGGGTAAGTGCCGTGATCAATATCAAGCATTGCCCCTTGCGCACCTTCATACAAGACATTTTTTCCCTCGTCACGGTAAGCATAGAGCAATTCGGACACATCCCCCAGCATGGGTTTCATTTCTTCGCCTAAGGCTAGGGTTTCGGCCAAGGTTTTCTGAAAATCAAGCGCCTGAGCCTTGAAATAATGGGTCAGGATGTAGTTATGGTAATCCAGCAATTCCCTTAGCCGCTCTGCAAAGAAGGAAGGATTGAGTAAATCGCCTGCCCTGACTCCCCGGCGAGCAACTTTGTCCTCGTAAGCCGGGCCGATTCCCCGCCCAGTCGTGCCTATGGCTTTGCTTCCCCTTGCCTTTTCACGCGCAGCATCCAAGGATATATGCACTGGCAGGATCAATGCGCACGCCTCGCTGATTAGCAAGCGGTCGCGTACTGGGATACCCGCCTGTTCCAGTAATCCTATTTCTTCCAACAAGGCTTGAGGCGATAGCACGACACCGTTGCCGATGGCGCAAAGCTTGCCTTCGTGAAGTATGCCTGAAGGGATCAAGTGCAAGACCGTTTTCTTGCCGTTAATCACTAACGTGTGGCCGGCATTATGTCCACCTTGAAATCGAACCACTGCGTCGGCTTGTTCGGTCAGCAAATCAACTAATTTACCTTTGCCCTCATCTCCCCATTGAGTGCCGATTACGACTATGTTTTTGCCCATGTTGTTTATTCCAAATCAGCAGAATTTGTTATTTTCTTGACTCTGTTTCGACTATCACTGGGAAAAGCTCCCATCCGCCGGAACGCTTTATCAGTTCAAAACGGCAACCCAGATCAGCAGCAGATGCCGTTTGACCAGTCAATTCAGGGATTACACTCCAGCCCTCGGCCCGCATGGAGATGATTTTGTCACGCAGGGACTCATCATTCGAACAAGGGGCAAAGACTGTCCGCTCAGCATATGTCTCGTAAGTGCCACCCGACAACCTCGACAAGACTTTCAAATCGGCGCTGAACCCGGTAGCGGGCCTAGCTTGGCCGAAAGGCTTGCCAATGCCATCGTAACGCCCACCCCGGGCAAGTTCGCGCCCATACCCTTCGACAAGGGCGGCAAACACCACACCGCGATGATAGTGGTACCCGCGTAATTCAGCCAAGTCAAAATGAATAGGCAAGTTGGGGAAACTGGCCGACAGAGCCAGTGCAAGCGTTTCCAAGTTGGCCAAGGACTGTAACACCTGTTCGTTTGCCGCGGCAAGTTGCCTGTATGCCTCAGGGATCACACTGGCATCGCCGTGCAATTCAATCAATGCAGACAACATTGCCGCACATGAAGTGTCAACCGGATTGGCATCAAAAAATTCATGCAAATCAGAAGCGGATTTACGATGAAGGATGTCAAAAAGCCCGGCCTCTTGGATGGGGTTCAAAGCCGCCTGACCCACCAAGCCACGATAAATGCCGACATGGCCCAGATCCAAGTGGATATTATTCAAGTCAGCAATGGATAACATCTCCAACATTAGTTGGATCACTTCCAAATCGCTATCCACCCCACAATGACCATACAACTCCGCACCCACTTGAAAAGGGCTGCGGGTCTTTTCCAAATGATCGGCTTGTGTTTGCAACACTGTACCAAGATAACACAATCGTGTGGGCACGTCAGGTCGGCTATTGCGCGCATCGATACGAGCCACTTGAGGGGTCATATCGGCACGTATGCCCATCAAACGGCCAGAGATTTGATCAATGAGCTTGAATGTTTGCAAATCCAAATCATGCCCTGTACCCACCAACAATGACTCAATGTACTCAATCATCGGGGTCATGACTTGTCGGTATCCCCACGACTCAAACAGATCCAACACAGTCCTGCGCAAGGCTTCCAACCGCCTTGCTTCGGTAGGTAAAACTTCCTCTATACCCTCTGGCAGCAGCCAACGATCATCCGGCAACATAAGGATTTACTTCGACTTTTTAAAGTACTGGAAAAATTCAGAATCCGGTTCAAGCACAATGGTGTCGCCTTCTTTTTTGAAAGCTTGCTTATAAGCAGCTAGGCTACGGTAAAAGGAGAAGAAATTCTTGTCCTTGCCGTAAGCTTGGGCGTAGATTTCGGCGGCGGTTGCATCCCCTTCACCGCGCTTCAATTCGGCATCCCGATAAGCGTCACCAAGGATAACCTCGCGCTGCCGGTCGGCATCAGCCCGAATGCGCTCGGCCATTTCCGCGCCCCTGGAACGGAAGTCCCGGGCAACACGGGCCCGTTCGGATTCCATTCTGCGGAACACCGAACTGCTGACTTCACCGGGCAGTTCCACCCGCATGATACGAACATCGACAATTTCTATCCCCAACTTCTCGGCTGACGGGTTGGCAGCCACAATTAAAATATCGCGTATCTGATCCCGCTCGGACGAAACCACTTCTCGAATAGTGCGTTTGCTGAATTCGTCTTTCATGGCAGACTGGACGATCTGACCTAGCTGTATATTGGCTGTAGCCACATCCCCTTGCACCGATGTGTAAAACTTAGCCACATCTTTAATCTTCCATTTGGCGAAATAATCAACGATGACATTCTTCTTCTCAGAAGTCAGGAAACGTTCGGGTTTGGATTCCAACGTCAGCAATCTTCCGTCGTAAATCTTTACCTTGTTGATGAAAGGAATTTTGAAATGCAATCCAGGGGTTGAATCGGTATCCAAAATTTCGCCAAGCTGAAATTTAATAGCCTTATCAGCCTGCCCCACGGTGTAGACGGACGAGAAGCTTAAAATTACGAATAGGAGCACGACTGCAATCACAGTCAGGGAATTTCTGCTCATTATTGTGTCCTCCCTTCACGTCCACGCACCACAGCGCCCCTTGGCGTCTTGACCACGTTTTCGCTTGCATCCTGATAGGTTTGCGCTGATTCCGGGTCTTTGCCGGGTTCTGCCGCCACAGCCGGCCTTTGCAACTTATCGATGGGTAAATAAATCATATTGTTTCCACCCTTCACATCCAACAGCAAGGTATTGGCCTTGTCGAATATAGCTTCCATTGTATCCAAGTATAATCTTTGACGGGTAATTTCAGGGGCTTTTTGGTATTCTGTCAACAATTGTTCGAAACGACCGGCTTCACCTTTCGCTTTGGCAATTATTCTGAGTTTGTAACCTTCGGACTCCTCGGTTAAGCGAGCAGCCGCTCCCCTAGCCTTGGGAATCACCTCATTGGCATAAGCTTCGGCCTCATTTTTCAACCTCTGCTCGTCCTCGCGGGCTTTGATGGCATCTTCGAAGGCGCTTTGCACTTCCTCCGGCGGCTGGGCATCCTTGATACTTACCGCCATGATTTGGATACCCGCACCATATTTATCTAGAATTTTTTGAATATCGCTTTTCACTTCATCGGCAAATCCACTTCGTCCCTCGGTTAAAACAAAGTCCATTGTGTTCTTGCCAATGACACCACGCACAGCACTTTCGGTTACTCCGGCGAGAGTAAGACGTGGGTCGCTCACGTTGAAAAGATAACTTTTTGCATCTTTGATCCGATACTGCACAGACAAACTCAAATTGATGATATTTTCGTCTTGGGTCAGCATCAATGACTCTTTGGCGAAGGCTTGGTTATTTTGCTGGCGATTATTGGTCGATCGGTAGCCCACTTCAATGAAATTTTGCTGTTCAACATTGACAATAGTATGGCTTTCAATCGGCGCAGGAAAACGCCAATGAGGACCAGGCTGTGAGGTTTCCATGTATTTGCCGAATCGCGTCACCACCCCTCGGTTGCCCTCATCGACGATGTAAATACCCGTCAAGGCCCAAATCACCAAGGGTATCGCAGCCAATATCAAGAAAGTGTTTTTTTGATTGCCGTCACTGCCACCATTGCCGCCAGAGCCGAACAAACCACCTAACTTTTCCTGCAAAGAACGCATCACTTCTTCCAGATCAGGAGGGGTTTCCTGCTGATCCCGCCCACTCCAAGGGTCTTTTTTGTTACCGCCCGGTTCATTCCAGGACATTGAATGACTCCTGATTGTTGTTCAAACACGATGATGTATTCTGACGAACACGGATAATGAAGACAGCCGTTAGGGTGAAATTATCCTTAAAATTTTACTTTGATTCTGCTGCTTCCCAGTTTTCTACTCTATCGGCAATCCAAATCCTATCGAGTTCCCTCAATTGTCGCTCATCCTTGGTAGCCAATTCGATTTGCATCGTCCATCCACCGTTTTCATTGGCTTCATCATTTAACACTTTGGCAATTTCATAGAGACGGGCATGCAAAGCCCCTTCGGATGAAGACAAGTGGATTACATGGCGCTTAATCTCACCGCTCAAGCGTTCAATAATGGCCTGATCGAGAAAATCCATGCCCTCGCCACTGATTGAAGACAACCAAATTTTGGCAATTTGCCCATGCTCGTCACGCTCCAAATGTGGATGCACATTTTCCAACAAATCCAGTTTGTTATAAATTTGGATTCGAGGTATTTGACTTGCGCCAATTTCACCAAGAACCTCCTCAACTTGAGCGATGGTATCGTCTATCCGCTCATCGCTTGCATCGATCATGTGCAACAGCAAATCGGCATCGCTCGCCTCACTCAAAGTCGAGCGGAAAGCAGCCACCAGTTCATGGGGCAAATGGCGGATAAAACCAACCGTGTCAGCCAACACGACTAATAATTGGCCTGCCACCTGGTAACGCCTTAGGGTGGGATCCAGTGTTGCAAATAATTGATCCGCAGCGTAAACATCAGACTGGGTAAGCCTGTTGAACAATGTTGACTTTCCTGCGTTAGTGTAACCCACCAAGCCGACTACAGGAACATCCGCCCGTTTTCTGGCGTTTCGCCCCTGCTCCCTTTGCTGTTCGACCTTTTCCAAGCGTTTTTGGATCATCCGAATTCGATTCTCAAGCAATCGTCTGTCGGTTTCAAGCTGTGTCTCGCCCGGACCACCACGCAAGCCGATACCCCCCTTCTGGCGCTCCAAGTGCGTCCATCCCCTAACCAAGCGCGTTGACATGTGGCGTAGTTGGGCTAACTCCACTTGTAACTTGCCTTCGAAGGTTCTGGCACGCTGCGCAAATATGTCAAGTATCAGCCCCGTCCGGTCTACGACCCTGACGGAAAGCGCCTTTTCCAAATTCCTTTCTTGGCTGGGTGTGAGCATGTTGTTGAACAACACAAGCTCAGCTTGATGCTCGGCAATCGCCAAAGAGAGTTCTTCTAACTTACCAGTGCCAATGTAATAACGGGAGTCTGGCTTTTGCCGCTTGCCCGAGATCACAGCCAAAGGCAAAGCCCCTGCTGAGATCGCGAGTTCGCGAAGTTCACCAAGATCTTCTGAATCACCTGTGGTTTGCACATGAACGAGTACTGTGCGCTCACCAGAACCGGGACGGTCAAACAAGTACGTATTCCATCAACGGCTACAGATTAAGGCTCGACAAGGTTTTGCTAAAACAAATGAACAGGCTATTCCTCGTCTTCGGGTACGTCAGACATGTTAGGTACGCGCACCTGCCTAGCAGGTACGATAGTGGAAATGGCGTGTTTGTAAACCATCTGGCTAACGGTATTTTTAAGCATTATTACATATTGATCGAAGGAATCGATCTTACCTTGTAATTTGATGCCGTTGACCAAATAAATGGACACCGCCACATGTTCTTTTCTTAATGCATTTAAAAAAGGATCTTGCAGGTTTTGCCCTTTCGACATCATCATGCTCCATATTGTAATTGTTTGCCTGGCTCGCCAGGTTGACTAGACTTATAGGCTATTAAAACAGATAATTCTGGCTTTCGCCAGATTTGGAAATGCAGTCACTCCATTTCTCGTTAAAAAACATTGGATCTTTAATGCGATGAATTATTTTGACAGAAATAAGGTCTGTTACTCTTCTGACGATTCTGTTTAATCTGGTCGATGATGGCCAAACCGCCAAAATCCACACCATTGCATCGACACCCTAAATGGACAGCAAGCTTAGCTAAAAAGTTCTGGCATCCTCAAGAAAATACTTTGCTGAGTGACCAAACCGTTGATTCTTATCACTCCATAACGAAGAAATCGACAAAAAACTACACTTTCAAAACTCGTAAACACAATGACAACTCAATCTATGCCCACAATCGGCACACCCTGGGACAGTTTCACCCATTGCCCGAGATGCGGTAAAGCTTCACTAGGCAAATTTGATGAACGGGCAATTTACTGCAAAGCATGCGATTTCAAATTTTATTTTAATAGCGCAACTTCGACCGCTGCTTTCATTTTCCATCAAGGAAAACTGTTGATGGGCATACGCGGCAGGAACCCACAACAGGGAATGCTTGATTTTCCCGGAGGATTCGTCGAATTCGACGAGACTGTGGAGGATGCGCTGGCTAGGGAAGTTTACGAGGAACTGAATTTAAAAATATCGTCCGCAACTTACTTGACCTCCGTACCTAATGACTACCTCTTCGAAAATGTGCTTTACAAGACAACAGATTTATATTTCTTGTGCAACATCGAAGATGTTACAAGCCTACAAACTACGGATGAAGTACCGGGCTTTAGCTGGGAATTCCCGGAGGACATTGATCCACAGACCCTAGCCTTTACTTCCGGCAGAATAGCCTTTCAACGATTGAGTGAATATTTGAGGGCCAAGGATTATAGCCTATAAAAGCTACCTAAGCCCCAAGGAATTGCACCATCAAACAGACATTGCTTGACGACGGGAGGTCCCTACCATCCTGAAAAACCACATTTTCTGCTTATCCGTCCCTAAGCCTGATCGTCAACACATCACAGCTTGCATGGTGGATTACACTCGCTGCCGTGGATCCTAACAAAATTCCCAATCCACGCCTGCCATGAGTGCCAACAATGATCATTTCGAAGCCATTTTCCTTCGCGACCCGTACAATTTCCGATTTAGGGCTTCCTAATTCCAGCAATTGCCTTTCTTTGGGTATGCTTAAATCCTTAGCCAACTCTTCCAGCTTGCCCTTGGCAATCTCCAGCATCTGCTCGTTGATATCGATCTCCATCGGCAGAATCTCGGAATAGCTGGAATCAAGCATCGGCAAAAATTCCATTACGTGAAGCAAACTCAATTCGGCATTAAACGTAGTGGCTATAGCCAGTGCCTTACCCCCCACTAGACCGCTGAACTCAGATAAGTCAGTCGCTAGAAGAATTTTTTTGTAATTTGCCATGG
>CAIYXP010000074.1 GCA_903930145.1 uncultured Methylococcaceae bacterium | reverse complement strand
TGTTAATACTTAGAGCGCATCCGCCGAATTTATTGTAATCGTTAAACAAGTTAACCAAAACCTATTTCAATTTTTAATTGTAGGAGCCCATAGCCTGTTTCATTTTTCATACAAATTTTTTTATTTTCGATTTCAAACAATTCAGACTATTATGACACGAAAATATTTAAGTGTGAATGTTTTGATCCTTTGTTATTTTTAAATAAGTTTTATTATATTTTAGCTAAGGTTCTAACCAAAAAAAACCCCGACTTAAGTCGGGGTTTACTGTGTGTAAGGTTAGAGATGCAACTAGTGTTGGATTGCAGGCTTTCCAAGCCCTGCTGTGCCGTCAACATTTGTCGAAGTCACACCAGTCTGACCATCACCGCTTGGAGGTGGGGTATCAGACCAGCTTTTTGGTGCACTTGGAATTTTCCCATCCATAATCTCATCGATTTGGTAGTGGTCAATTGTTTCGTACTTCATCAACGCATCTGCCATTATATGCAATTTTTCCATATTTTCTCTCAGCAAACGCTCGGCTCTCTCATAATTGCTATCGATTACTGAACGAATTTCTTCATCAATTACATGTGCAGTTTCTTCAGATACTGATTTATGTTTAGTAACTGATCTACCCAAGAAAACCTCCCCTTCTTCTTCACTGTAAGCAAGAGGTCCTAGACGATCTGACAATCCCCAGCGGGTTACCATGTTCCTAGCTAATCCTGTTGCTCTTTCAATGTCGTTTGATGCTCCGGTTGTGACCTTTTCCTTACCAAAAATTATTTCCTCAGCCAATCTACCACCAAAGAGGCTAGAAATCATGCTTTCCAGTTTTTGTTTGCTAGCGCTGTAGGTATCTCGCTCAGGCAAAAACATAGTTATGCCTAATGCTCTTCCGCGAGGCATAATGCTAACTTTATAAACTGGATCATGTTCTGGAACCAAACGCCCTACTATCGCATGCCCTGCTTCATGATATGCCGTGAGCTTCTTTTCTTCTTCACTCATTACCATTGAAGTACGTTCAGCGCCCATTAGTATTTTGTCTTTAGCTTTTTCAAAATCTTCCATTTGCACATCGCGTTTGTTTTTACGTGCTGCAAACAGTGCTGCCTCATTCACTAAATTGGCAATGTCTGCCCCGGAGAATCCTGGTGTTCCACGAGCCAAATATTTTATCTCAACGTCATCAGCTAAGGGTAAACGTTTGGCGTGAACTCTCAGAATTTGTTCTCTTCCTCTGACATCAGGTAAACCGACTGTTATCTGACGGTCAAAGCGACCGGGACGCAGCAACGCTGGATCGAGAACATCTGGGCGGTTAGTCGCCGCTATCACAATAACTCCTTGATTACCTTCGAAGCCATCCATTTCAACCAGTAATTGATTTAATGTTTGTTCTCGCTCGTCATGCCCACCGCCGAGACCTGCTCCACGATGCCTACCAACTGCATCGATTTCGTCGATGAAGATAATGCAGGGTGAACGCTTTTTGGCTTGTTCGAACATGTCACGTACACGTGATGCGCCAACACCTACAAACATTTCAACGAAATCAGAACCAGATATTGTAAAGAAAGGAACTTTAGCTTCACCCGCAATGGCTCTGGCAAGCAATGTTTTACCTGTCCCGGGAGGGCCAACCATTAATGCACCACGTGGTATCTTGCCCCCCAGTTTTTGGAATTTTCCAGGATCTCTTAGAAAGTCGACCATTTCCGAAACATCTTCCTTGGCTTCTTCAACGCCTGCCACGTCTGCAAAAGTTACTTTAACTTGATCTTCTTCTAGCAGTCTGGCCTTGCTTTTGCCGAAGGTCATGGCACCGCCATTAGCTCCGCCTTGTGATTTGCGCATGAAATAAATCCATACTCCAACAAGCAGCAGCATGGGTGCCCATGAAATGAAAATCTGCATAAGCATTGATTGCTGCTCAGGTGGCTGAGCTTTTATTTCAACACGATTTTTTAACAGATCATCCACCAAGTGGGGGTCACCTGGACTATAAGTCATAAACTTATCACCAGTCGTGGTTATTCCTCTTATCACATGACCATCAATGGTAACTTGTTTAATTTGCCCATCATTCACTTGTGAGATGAACTGGGAATATGGCAGTGATGTGTCTTCAGTCTTACGATTGCCAAAATTGTTGAATAGCGTCATCAAAACGACAGCTATAACTACCCACAGTAAAATGTTTTTCATCATGTCTTTCACGTTAGAGGCTCCCTAAGTATGGAATTGAGTCGGTCATGAAGCCTGAGGAAAACAGTCAAGAATTGTGGCGTAAAGCTACCACAGGTCTCACTACCCCCTCCCCCTTGCAAATAATTTTGTCTCCCTGTTTACGTAAGTTATGACCTGCTTGATTTGTGTTGGTTCCACCATGATTTAAAAATTAGTCAATTTTTGCAATTCTCGTTCGTTGAGTAAACTTCCATAAGGTCAATTAAGACTGTTTTATTGTGGGGCATCAATGCGTAAAAATCCTTCGCGGTTAGGCATTTTCACTTGGGCAAGCGTTGTGGCGTTCATTTCGGCGGTCTCTGGGATGATGCCGTTGAGATGGAGCAGATAGGCACAAACCGCATAAATCTGGTCGTGGCTGAGTGAGCCAGGGGAGTTGGGAGGCATCGAACGTCGGACAAAATCGAAAAGTGTCGTCGCGTAGGGCCAATAGGTGCCGATAGTTTTGTCTGGGTTTGGGTCGGTCAATTTATGTTTGCCTCCGGCGAGTTCCTCGCTGCTTCCCCCTAAGCCATTAGAACCATGACAAGATGCGCATTGACTATCGTAGACTTGCTTGCCTTCAATGGCAGAGCCATGGCCTATTGGCAAGCCTTTGCCATCAGGGTAAACAGTCAAGTTCCACGCTGCTATTTCTTGGGGGTTTGCAGGTTTGCCCAACTTTGGCCCTTCGTCTGCGACTGTAGCCATTGGATGGGCGATTGAAAGAATCAACAAAAGCCTTAAAGACCTTAATTTCGGGAATCTAATGACTGGATGGTTGGATTGGTTCAAAGTTGTTCTCCGGTCTTAGTGTCAATGCGACTTCAGTCAATACACATGGCTTAGTCGGCCTTCTGTGTCTACGCTCCATGCCACTTGACCATTGTAATGAAAGTAGCTGTTTTTTCCTCTTTCGAGGATCAGTTTTTCCCGCTCTGGCTGCATATACCCGCTTTCGTCAAAGGCCCGACTTTTCAAAACGGTTTTCCCCCCGTTCCAGCGCCATGGAATGCGAAATCGAGTGAAGGATTTGGATAAGATGGGTTCTTGTAACTCTGCTTCGGCCCAACTAATGCCGCCGTCGGCGGAAATTTCCACTTTTTTGATTTTCCCCCGTCCGCTCCATGCAAGTCCTGAAATTTGGTAAAGCCCCGGGCCTTGCAAAGCATGTCCGGGGGATGGGTGAGTGATGAGTGATTTGGCTTCCATAATAAAGGTGAATTGCCGTGCCTTGCCGTTGGGTTGTAGCTCGGTGTATTTGGATGTCTCATTGCGTGTCATGGCAGGTTGGTCGGTGGCCTCAAGGCGGCGTAACCATTTAACTTGAGTGACCCCTTCCCATCCAGGCAGCAATAGTCGGAGTGGGTAGCCGTTTTCGGGGCGGATGTGCTCCCCGTTCTGATAAATCGCTAAAATAGCATCGTCAAGCGCTTTCTCCATAGGAATGCTAACGTTCATGGCGGCTGCATCTGCGCCTTCGGCAATCAGCCAACGGGCTTTAGGCTGTATTCCCGCTTCATTCAAAATGATTGACAAAGGTACGCCCGTCCACTCGCTGCATGAGACAAGACCATGCAGATTACCCGCGGAAGCTTGAACGGGTTCATCATGCCAGCCAGTATTGCTGTTGCCGCCACACTCAATGAAACAGAAGCGGGACACCATGGGATAACTGGCTAATTTGTCCATGCTTAAGAAAAAAGGGAAGTTTACCAGGCCATGAATCAATAGACGGTGCTGGGCAGGGTCGATTTGTGGCACTCCATTGTGGTGACGTTCGAAATGCAACCCTGAGGGTGTGACTGTACCTGCCAGAACGTGTAAAGGGGTCCATGATACCCCGTTGCCGGGAACTGCCGGATTCGAAGAAACCCAGCGGATGGCTTCTTTTTCATGAGGGGAGGGTTGTCCATAATTGCTGAATGGTAGCCCTGGTTTAAGCATCCAAGCCGGACGGTCAAATTCGTCTCCCAATGCGTCTTGACCTATGAATACCATACCTCCCAAGGCTAAACTTTGACGCAAAAACAAGCGTCGGTCAAGTAGCCCTCCCCCTGCAACAGGGTTAGGGGATTCATGATATTCAAAAGGCAGGGAAGTCTGATTCATTATTGTTTTCTCCCGGTTGGCCGATCAAGCAAATTGTAGGTGATAGCATAAAACATCGGCGGGTCAAGTGGAACTGATTCGTTGTTTTGAATCACACAAAATCGAGTCAGTGGTGGGAAGCGGGATGGGGGGGAATCGGCATCAATTCAATTGAAGCTTTTCTTTGAGGCAATCCAATGTCGATTCAATTTGCCCCCAAATTCCTAATTGACTGGCAGGGCCACAGTATTGCCCCAAATTGAGACCCACCAAGAAAGCGATGACAGTCGCCATGATGAGAGGTAGTCCAAATGCTAGTATTAAAATGAGTGCCTTACGGAGGTAGCCCGATTTGTCAGACATGTTAGCGGCGGCATCGAAATCACAGGCGATGATCGCCACGCTTGCGTTATCTTGATGGCTAGTCTTTTTTTCGGATATTGCTTTCACGACCAGTTCACTGGCAAAGTTAGGATCACCAATGAGGCAATCCACCATTTCATCCTTGCTGAGGGTGTCATAAACGCCGTCCGTGCAAAGTACCAGCCAATCCATGGATTGAAGCTTGAATGCACGGATGGATCGGTCAATTTCATCCAGTTCCTGCAGCCCTAAAAAGCTCGTTAAACCCTGTAGTTCCGATTTGTCATTATTGGAAAGGTCAACGGGTATCCCCTTGATTTGATCTCGGAGCAATTGGTTTCCAAAATTTGTGTCATTGTTTATTTGAACCCATTGCGGGTCGCGAAATAAAAATAAACGACTGTCTCCCGCGCCGATCCAGTGCAAGGACAAGCTTGCCGGTTGGACTGCCGCCGCGATCAGTGTGGTTCCACAATTTCCCGTTGCGCCAGTGTTCTCTGCAAATGCGCACACTGACTGGTTGGCTGCTTTCAGGGCTTGATTCAGTGCATCGGGTATGGATTGGTGTGCGGGTTTTGTCATGTAATTTTGCAGGAAAGCCTTCACCGCAATTCGGCTGGCCTCCCCCCCGTAGGCATGCCCCCCCATTCCATCGGCGACTACGGCAAGCAAACCTCCATGTCGGACAAAGCATTCGTCATCCTTGTCAGAAAATCCGAATGCGTCTTGCTGTTCGGTTCTGTCCCCAATGATTTGGGCATTTCCTACCCCCAGTGATATGGGCTGCTGTGCGCCCCCGTGATCGCGAAGTTCGGTTTGCCCTAACATGATAAATCCTCATTCCATGTTAACAGGGAGTTGATGGCGAAATACTTACCGATCATTAGTGAATGCCCCGGCATTAGTCAATATGTCGATTGATTTTTTATCGCCGTTAGCTATGCTGTAAAGTATCGCCTTATTGCCATTGTTATCTTCTGCATTGATATTTGCACCATTTTTTAATAAAAAGGCAACCATTTCACTTTGTCTATGTTTGGCTGCTTGAATTAATGGGTAACTGCCCATTTCCATTTTATTAATATCCGCACCTTTATTAATCATAAGTTGTACGGTTTGAATGTCACCCACTGCTGCTGCGTTGGATAAGCTTCCGTAAGATTTTGGTTTGGTAGTGGATGAATAATTTTCATTGAACCAATCGTTGGCATCATTCAGGCCGTCATTGGGGTTTATTGAATGGGAATCCGTAGTGGATTTATTCCCCAGCGTTCCTCCTGATGGCTGAGCAACCACTTTGAGTGCGGCATTCACATTGACCTTGTATAACTCATTGTTTGGGTCTGTTGCGAGAGCTTGCCTATAGAGTTGTAAAGCCTCACGTTTTCTGTCGTTGGATGAAAAGTAAATATTAGCAAGTTCATTATAATAGAATGCATCATCGCTTGATTTCGGTCGGTTAAACTTGGAGCGAAGGGCAATAATTTTTAGCAACGCCTGTTCTGCGGGTATCTTCTTTTTGAGCTTTACATACGTTTTCGTTAAGTATCCTAGAACCTCATCATTTTCTTCAGGCTTCAATCTAAAGTAAGTTTCAAAGGCAGGTTGTGCCAGGGAATATTGGGCCAATTCAAAGTTGGCGAGTCCAAATGCCAGCCACGCATCTGGATTTATCCTATCTAAACTGCACCATTTCTGGGAAAGTTCCAGTAAAGCCCACCAGTCAGATGCTTTTTGCAACTCATCAGCCTTTTCCTTGTATTGGTTGGCATCATCAGCAGATTTTATTTCAGCGTTTTCATTAGGCAAGTCATCCCTTGGATATTGAGGGGCGGGTAGATGGGTGGCAAGCTTTGGCTTTGCTGGCAAATGAGCGGTTTTTGCGGCCTTTTCAGACAGCCATTGACGAAATTCTCCATGAGAATAAATGGCAATTAAGGCAATGAAAAAATATATGATAGGTATTCGTAGGCTTGCTTGTCCAGCCGCAGCAAGACGAGATAATTTTAGAGGGTTCAAACGGCTACCGGGGAAATACTGCTCTAAACGAGATACTCTATTAGAGATAGTAAGGTAATACAATGCATTGCCGTAAAATCCTATGATTAGTGAGAGAATGAGCCAGCTATACAAACCTATCAATTTATTATTGGTAATTGTCATTAATAATAGGGGCATAGCGAAAATTAGAACTCCAAACCCGAATATTCGCCGGTAAAGTAGCCAGAAAGCATTAAATAAAAAACCTGCTGTGTTCCATGACGGTTTCAGCAATTCACTCCAATGTAAATCAAACTTGGCAAACCTTGTCAAGTAATAGCCCAAGTTTCCCTTGCCCAGTCCGGCTTTGAAATAAGGGGCAAGCGTCTGTTCCTGTGGTTCGGGTTGAGTCACCAGGTTTTCAGCAGAAATTATTTTCCGCTCTGGTGGCTTGGCTTCAGGCTTTTTGATATCGATGGGAGATAGTCTGTTTTGCTTGGCATTTTCCAATGCATCCATTAATTCAGCCACCGATGATGGCCTCGCATCTCGGTTCATTGCCATGGCTTGCATGACAATACTTGACACAGCGGGGGAGATTTCAGGAACAAGGCTGGAAGGGGAGAGCAATGTGTCCCGTTCGGCGCGTTCGGTTGCTTCGACTGGTACGATACCCGTCAACATATGATAAAGCGTCGCTCCACAGGAATAAATATCTGTCCATGGCCCTTGCAGCCCTTTGCGATGATATTGTTCGAAAGGTGCGTAACCGGGTGTCATCAGGACGGTCATGCTTCGGGTGCGCTCGCCCATTACCATACGTGCCGAACCAAAGTCTAACAGTATGGGAATGCCCGTTTTTGTCAGGTAAATATTTTGCGGTTTGATGTCCCTATGCAGAAAGCCTTTGGAGTGAACATCCCTCAAGCCATCCAGTATCGGCAACATGATGGATAGTGCGGTCTTTTCCGGTACTCGCCCCCCCTTTTGTTCCAAGTGAGCGGCAAGGGTTGTGCCTTCGTAGAAGTTCATAACCAAATAGGCAGTGCCGTTCTCCTCCAGCACATTGCGCACCCGGACGATATTTTCATGGTCGAATTTGGCTAGGGTGCGCGCCTCTCTGAGGAACAAGCCCAAGCCCACCAAAAACAATGCTTGGTCTTCTTTGGAGTGTGCCGTGATGGTAAGATGGTTGCTGTCACGGCCAGCCAAGTCGCGGGGGAGGTATTCCTTGATGGCGACAGGTGTTTCCAAGTGAATGTCCCAGGCAAGATAGGTTATGCCAAAACCGCCAAGTTTGCCGAGGGTGCAACCGATTAAATATTGGTTGTTCAACACTGTTCGATGCGGTAATACAAGTACGCCTCGTGGCGCACTCTCGTCATAATTGCAGTGAGGGCAAACGGCACTTTCCCCCTTGTCGGCAAAACAGCCAGGGCATAGGTTAGAGAAGAGTGGGCTAGGCATATTCGGGTGGTTGTTGGAGATATTCTGTACCAGTCAAGGGGGCAAATCCTAAAATAATCTGATGCGGATTCTGCCTAATCACCCGCTTCTGGTTCTGCCGTCTTGGCCCATTCAAATCGATCTCCACAAAACGGGACGAATAACAGTTTGGTTTGTCCCAGCTCGATGAGATCGAACGCCTTTAAGGGCATCGGTGCGGCAACTTCGTCATCGTTTAAGTAGACAATCCCGCGGCTTTCGCCGGGCAAGAGTAAGAAAGAGTTTTTACGCGGGTTGTAGCTGATGAAAGCATGCTTTTCCCTGGAAATCCCATCATCTCCACTGATGCAGACATCCATGTCGGTTCCCCGGCCAATCGTGTTTCTTTCACTCCTGACGCGAAAATCCTTTCCTTTATCGGCGCCTTCTATGCAGACTAGCCAGCCAACCACCGGGTCTATGCCAATTTTCTTGCGAAACACGCCTACAGTGACACCTGCTTCGCTGGAGGGTGGAGGGGCTTGGTTTTGGCGGACGGTTTGCCCTTCCGCATTGGCAGCAGGCGGTGGCGACACATGATGAATCACTGTGGCATGGATGTCCAAATCTTGAATGCCACAGGAAGGGCATGTCGAATATTTGCTGGAATCGAAATAATGACCGTTATCGCAACGCTTCATACTCATGTGAATACTCCGTCAACATCGGCAAATAGTGCAATAGCACTGTAGTTATCGTGTCCTTGTGGCGCACGCTTCAAAATACGCAGTTCCATGCGCTCAAGCCAATCCCGCAAATTCAGGCTTTTGCACCATTCCAGCAGCATTTCCAATTCATTCACATATTCCCAAAAGCCATCGGTGCAGAGCAGGAAGATGTCCCCCCTTAGTATAACAAATGGATTTTCCAAAACGCTGGGCTGATGATTTTCGGGCGATCCAAGCGATCGAAGCAATCGGTTGCGGTCTTCGTGCCCGCGGATTGCATCGACGCCAATTTCTCCCGCATTCACCAAGGCTTGAGGCACACTATGATCCTTAGTTTGGAAAAAGACTTCCCCATCGCGGAAAACATAAAGTCTGACATCGCCAACATGCGCCCAATGGGCAATAAGTCCGTCGCTGATCAAAGCGGCGATTGCGGTGCGCATCGAGTTGTCGGAGGATGTGGCAGATTGATGTTTTAGAATGTCTTGATGTGCGCATTCCAAACCATTTAGCAGCGAGTTTCTGGTAATTTTGGGGTCAGCGGCAAATGACTCAATCAGGGTATCAACGGCAAGCCTGGATGCCGTCGCTCCCTCGGCGTGGCCACCCAAACCGTCTGCGACCACCCAACACCCAGCACCGCCAGGCAGGAGTCGAATGCCGATGCAATCTTCATTTTCCTCCCGGCCCCCCGCTTTCGACAAGGATGCATGAAACAATTTCATCGTGGCGCCTCAAAGTTAACCTCGAACATATTATCAGGGCCGGACAAATAAAATCGTTGTCCCGCAACGAGTAATTGCGAGCCTCCATTCGGCAAGCGTTCAGCGTCCGCGATAAAAGTCCCGTTGGCCGAGTTGCAGTCAACCAACAGAAAACATTGCGAACGGGCATGGTAACGGATGATGCAGTGCCGTTTGCTGATGCTTTGCATACTGGCAGGAAAAACCAATTGACAGAGTTTTGGATCTCTTCCGATCAATACGGGTTCTTCGTCCAGTTCGATGAGGCTACCACAGAATTCGCCGCTGATTCCGCGAAGGACAGGAACCGGCATGGACGCTGAACTTGGATGCCTTTGCATTGAATCGGAGGGTTTTGCCGCAGGAAATCGCCTTCTAACCATCAGCCAAATCATTACAATAAAAATAACGATGCCCAAGATGACTGCCGTGGGCCAATACGCGATTAGGGCGTTGCTCAATTGGCTAAGCTGTTCGATGGCGGATGATGGCATAATTCTTCGAATCCCGGGTAGGTCAATTTTGGAGTCATCTAAAATTTCCGTCAATGAGGCGATTGGAACCCGGGCTAATTGGATGAAAGCTCATTACCTTGCAAATTAGATGGAAGTGGAGGAAAATTTCCCCGCTTTTCCTGCTAAACATTGTTATT
>CAIYXP010000073.1 GCA_903930145.1 uncultured Methylococcaceae bacterium | reverse complement strand
TTCTTTTTTCTGATATCAATCCAGTTATCATATATAAGTTCTATTATTTTCTTTCTGCCTGTGCTGCTGCAATCATGATACCCATTGCCGCTTCGGTTCTTGGTGCTGGCACAATGGCAACCGCTTTGTCAGGAACGATTGGCGTACTACTGTGGTGGAATTCCGATTTAAGGATAACCCATAATAGCGGAATGGTGTCATCCGTCCTATCTGCTTACTGGGGTGTTGCCTTTGGCGCTTTATTATTATCAAGCTGCAAGTTACGCTTTGACTTGATGGCTTCTATCATGATTGGTTTGGTGGGTGCCTTGGGATTAATGTACTATCCTTTTTTCCCCATTATAGTTGCATTTATCGTCATACCTGGAATGATTATTCTACGCAATGACTATAATTTAAGCTCAATGCTTTATCACTTTAGCACGGTTATTGTAATTGCCATTATTGTTAATTTATTTTGGATAATACCTACATTTTCCGATCACCAATTAGCTTATGTCAGCAAATCTTTTAGCTCAAAGCCGGATATTGGGCAGTTGTTTTATTTAACTTTTGGGAGAATGACAATAATCAATGGGGCGATATTAATTGCCACTTGTTATGCTGCTTTATTCATCGAAAATATAAAATACAAGCGGTTTTCATGGATTTTTTTATCCGCTGGCTTAATTACTATGTTTTATGGAAGCTTCGGGGCGTATATACCAGCCATAGCAAAACTTCAATCCAATCGATTTCTCCCATTCTCCTTCATCGTCATGACACCTGCCACTGGGCTAGGAATAATGCAAATGATTGATGACATCGAGTGTCATACTAGTTTTAGAAAACTGGCAACTTACCTAATACTCATCGGCTTAGGATTGATCGGGATAAATTTGATCCGTGAATCATGGCAGGAAATCAGCTACGCCAATGTCCCACGTCGAGGACTGTACTCTCCAGAAATAAGGGGCGAGGGACCTACCACGACATGGCTTAGGGAATGGATAGAGACAAATACCACGGATGATTCAAGAATATTGTTTGAGCATTCCGGTAATCCGGTCTATGATCGTGCCTATATAAGTAGTTATCTAGGCATGAAGACAAATCGTGAATTTGCCAATTACAATTTTCAGTTACAAGTCCCATCTGGTTTTGGGAATGGATGGCTACACGGGCGGGATATTAATGACTACAGTATAGATGAACTGCAACAGTTACTCTGGACACACAATGTAGGCTTGGTGATTACGGCTGAACAAAAAACTGCCAATGCCTTCAAAAATGTGCCTACAGCAAAATTAGTTGCCAATCGGGGCAGTATCAATCTATTTCGCATTGAGCATCCACCGGGACTATTTATTAAAGGTTCCGGTAAACTAAGCCAGCGTGACTTGAATAAATTGGTATTTAATGATCTTACAGGGGATGATGTAATCATACGCTATAATTATTATGATTGCTTGAAAACATCCCCAGTCACCCCGATTGAACCGATTAGTTTGCCATTAGCCCCTTACCCATTTATCAGATTGCGCAACCCTCCCAACCAAGTCACCATTGCTTGCTTTTAAATATTAATATGAAACTCATAACAGCAATCAAAATACTCAGAGATCGGTATCTAACGCAAAATACTAAGCAGAATTATTGGCTTTTTTCTGCATTTAGTCACGAAGTCAAAACCCTGATACTCCATCCAGATAAAGGCTTGCGTCAGCACCTCAGGCACGACTTGATAAAATTTGCATTCGGTCTTGTCAGGCCAGTCGACAACCAGACCGAAACTCGTGCCCGCGCTGCTGTAGACTGGTTGTTACTTGCCCAATCAGCCAGCCCAGATGAAGGAGTTGCTTTAGGTTATTTCCCGGTCGATGGTGTTTATCGGGGATGGCGAGCATCGTACCCGGAAACCACTGGCTATATCATTACCTCACTATTGCACTATGCACGTAGGTATAATGACCCTAACATAAAGGAGGCCGCACTACGAATGGCACAATGGGAGATTGCCTTACAAATGCCATCGGGCGCAGTGCAAGGAGGACCAGTCACTACTCCAGACAAGCAAACTCCTGCTGCATTCAATACAGGCATGGTATTGGATGGTTGGTGTTCTGCTTATCTTGAAACCCATCAACGCGACTTTCTGGATGCCGCACGAAAAGCTGCCAATTTCTTGCTTAATGATATGGGTGAAGGTGGATATTTTCAAACCAATGGCGAGTATGTCAGTGCCGGCGAGCTGAAGACCTACACCTGTCTTTGCGCATGGGCGATGTATAGATTTGGAGTATTGGATGGCGACAGTCGCTACCTTCAAGGCGCGATTTTTTCCATCGAAGCAGCACTCAGGCAACAGCAAACCAATGGATGGTTCTCCCATAATTGCCTATCCCGTTCGGAAGCCCCATTAACCCATACCATCGGTTATGCTTTGCAGGGAATACTTGAAGTGGGGGTTTTATCGGGTCGCGGGGATTTCATAACCGCAGCCCGTCGTGGAATCGATCCAATATTAGATAAAATCACCAGTAATGGTTATCTTCCCGGTCGATTCTATCCCACTTGGGAACCTGCTTCTTTCTCTTCTTGCCTCACTGGCAGTGCGCAGATTGCCATTGTCTGTTTTCGTTTGGCTGAATTGACAGGCGAGACCCGCTATGCAACCAGCGCCAACTTATTAGTAAACTTTTTAAAAGCTCTGCAAGCCCTAGATTTGTCCAATCCCGCGTTGAATGGAGCTATCGCCGGATCATTTCCCATCTTTGGCGAATATATGCGATCGGGTTATCCGAATTGGGCAACAAAATATTATCTGGATGCTTTGATGTTGCAGGAGAAATTAGTTTCATAGCAGATGCCA
>CAIYXP010000072.1 GCA_903930145.1 uncultured Methylococcaceae bacterium | reverse complement strand
TGACATTCGGGCAATTTTTTAGATAAAACTTAGCCTCATCGCATGAAGTCATTTCCGTGCAGCGGGTTTTTCCTTTGCAGGTGTAAATTGGTTTTGGGAGGGTATTATTAGTCACAGGTTTTGGCACCACTGGAATATCGGCTTCAGCCTTGGAAAACGAAAACAAGGACGTTATTTTGCTCATCAACCCCTGCCATACTGATTCTTTTGGGGCCAAACTATTGGTCAGATCGTTAGCATCAGATGTTAACTGACCTTTGATGACTGGCAAACTGTTTTTGTCCGATTCGGGGGTTGGTTTCAGTTTTTTTTCATGCGGAAGATACTGTTCAGCAAGGCTTTCAGACGAGAACTTCTGGTTATTCCCAATGTCAACACTCCCAATCAAATAACATTGCCTATCGGTATAGCTTATCCGACCTTGTGGGTCTCTGCATTTATAATATTCCACAGAACTGGCATCCATTGAAAGCAACATGATAAGCGACGACAACACAACTTTATTCATGGACAACAATCCTACGATGAAGTAGTAAAGATGATATTTGAATTAGGGTTGGTAGGTAATTCGGTAAATGGCTCCTTGCTGATCGTCCGACACCAATAACGACCCATCCGCCAATTCTAGAATATCCACCGGCCTACCCGACACAGCGCCATTGGCTTGTAACCAACCTTCGGCAAATATTTCATCGGCAATCGGTTTCCCATCCTTGAATTTGACCAAGACAACCCGGTATCCCTGCGGTATGCTGCGATTCCACGAGCCGTGTTGGGCGACAAACAACTGACCTTGATAAGCCGGTGGAAACTGTCCACCCTGGTAAAACCTCAAACCCAACGGAGCGACATGAGCAGGGAATTTCCAAGCGGGCGGGGTAAACTCAGAACAAGGCTTGAGTTTGCCGAAATTAGGGTCGGGTATGTCACCGCCATGGCAATAGGGATAACCAAAATGCAAACCGGATTTGGGCGCATGGTTCAGCTCCTCAGGTGGCACATCATCGCCTAGCCGATCCTGGCCATTGTCGGTCAAAAATAATTCTTTGGTCTGCGGGTGCCAGTCGAAACCAACCGTATTACGAATGCCACGGGCGAAGATTTCAAAATTCTTGCCATCCGGGTCCAAGCGCGTTAGGCTGGCATAAATTTCTTTATCGCTGAGACAACTATTGCAAGGCGCACCCACACCGGCATACAGTTTACCGTCTGGTCCGACGCGAAGATATTTCCAACCGTGGTGTTGATCCGTCGGGAAACCATCAAAAACCACTAGGGGCTTCGGTGGATTGGTCAAGTGTGCTGCAATGTCTTCCAACTTGATGATTCGATTAACTTCCGCAATGTACAGATCGCCCTTGAGCATCGCCACGCCGTTGGGGGAATTCAAACCGGAAACCAGTGTGGTCACCGAATCTGCCTTGCCGTCTCGGTTAAAATCACGGACGGCATATACCTTGCCCTGCATGGAGCCGACATAGACCGTGCCATCCTCACCTAAAGCCATCGTCCGGGCATTGGGAGTCTGGTCGGTATAAACTGAAATATGAAAGCCCGGAGGCAGTTTGATTTTTTCCAAGCCCACTGTAGACTTCTCAGCACAGGCGGAAATGGCGAAACCAAGCATTAAAATAAGCATACTGAAAAATTTCATAAAGCCTCCTTCTTGATTTTTGCGTCTAAGTCGCCAATTATGTTAACACCTGTACCACTACCTTTGGAAAACCAAACATGAGAATATTACTGTTCCTCCTCACTAATGTCGCCGTACTGCTGCTAATCAGCATTATCTTCAAATTTCTCGGCGTTGACGATGTGTTCCAACAAAATGGCGTCAACTTGAATCTGGATCAACTACTGCTCATGTCCGCTGTGATCGGCATGTCCGGCTCTTTCATTTCTTTGCTGATGTCCAAGTGGATGGCCAAGAGTTCAATGGGGGTTCACGTCATTGAACGCCCTTCCGACCCCACCGAACAATGGCTGGTGAATTGCGTCCAGAGGCTGGCCCGCAGTGCCGGCATTGGCATGCCGGAAGTCGGCATTTTCGATTCGCCCTCTCCCAACGCCTTCGCCACTGGCTTCAACAAAAATAGTGCCTTGGTGGCGGTCAGTACAGGTTTACTGCAACAGATGGATGCCGACGAAGTGGAGGCTGTGCTAGGCCATGAAATCTCCCACGTCGCCAATGGCGACATGGTCACCATGGGGCTTTTGCAGGGCGTGGTCAACACTTTCGTGATCTTCTTAGCCAGAATCGCCGGCTTTTTTGTGGATCGCGTGTTATTGCGCAACGAACGTGGCTTCGGTCCGGGCTTTTTCATCACCCAAATGGTGGCGCAAATGCTGTTCTCAATTCTCGCCAGCGTCATCGTCATGTGGTTCTCCCGCTACCGCGAATTCCACGCCGACGCAGGCGGTGCTAATCTGGCAGGCCGACAGAAGATGATTGATGCCCTCCGCGCTTTGCAACGCGCCCATGACCCCGAAGCCTTGCCGGGCGGCATGGCGGCTTTTGGCATCACTGGCGGGGGCTTTAGTAGACTGTTCATGAGCCACCCCCCACTTGAAGAACGCATCGCCGCTTTGCAACAACAAAAATATAGCCAATAATCAGGCTAAGGTAGAATATACCCACAGCATTTACCGTGGGAGCGGTTGCCAACTAACAAAACGGGTTGAAAAACCCCTCCCACCTCTGCTATTGAAACACTCTACACAGGAGCGCATTTCCCAAAGTCATGAGCATTGAAAACTGGTATTCACCCCTCCCAGAAATGGGAATCTTGGCCATCAGCGGCAAAGACGCTGCCAAACTCCTGCAAGGGCAAACCACTTGCGATATTTTAGGTTTGCCGCCGGGTCATACCACCTTAGGCGCACTCTGCACACCCAAGGGCCGCGCCATTGCCTTATTCCGCGTACTGCGAGCCGAAGAAAAGATTTATCTCCTATTACCCACTGAACTGCTGGAAACGGTGCAAACGCACTTGCGTAAGTATGTCATGCGGGACGATGTGAAAATCGACGATGAAACTTGGAACTGGACAAGTTTTGGCCTGTTTGGCGAAAAATCCACTGATGCACTGCAACTGCTGGGTCTGCCAATGCTGACCCAAGACAATGAGGCGGAAGGTCAAGGCAGCTTCTACACGCGTTTCTACGCCATCCGCATTCCCGATGCGCATACCCCTAGAATATTGGCTCTTGCCGATTCCGAGAAAAGCGCCGGCATGTGCCGGTTTCTGGAATCTCACGGCCTTGCCCGTCGCGAATCTTCACATTGGGTTTTAGAAGATATACGGGCTGGTTTGCCTTCCATCTCCAAAGCAACGAAGGAAGAATTTGTGCCGCAAATGTTAAATCTCGACCTAGTGGGCGGTATCAGTTTCAATAAGGGTTGTTACACCGGACAGGAAATCATTGCCCGCGCCCATTATTTGGGTAGCTTTAAGCGCCGCATGGTTCGTTTGCAGGGCTTTGGCGAACCCATACCGCAAGCCGGTGACAACCTACAAGTCGAGGGTCGTGATGGTCAAAGCTCTGGCATGGTGGTCTGTTCCGCTGCTAGTGAAGACGGTGGCTTTGAACTATTGGCGGTATTGAATCTGGGATTAGTGGAAGATTCGCAAGCTTCATTCAAAACAGCAAGCGGGATTGGCTTAGGATTAGCTAAGCTGCCCTATCCGCTGCCAGTGGCAGCGGTGGAATAAGTTTTGTGCGATCAGCCGACTAGTAAATTTGCTGCTGGCAGGTTAAACGCCTTCTAGTCGGTTTTTTGCTTCAAGCTATACAGATTAACCAGCCTTCTGCTTCAACGCATGGCTAATCAGATTCTTGCCCAAATCTTTGATTGCGCCGCCGACTTCTTGAGTGTCAGCAATAACTTGGTCCATTGCCGAGATGATCCAATCGCGGTCTTTGGCGCTAATCACCAAAGGCGGCAGGAATTTGACCACATTCATGCCATGGCCGGCGACTTGGCTTAAGATTCGGTGGTTTTTGAATAAGGGTATGGTGACGGTTTGGCTGAACAAGCCCTTGTTGGCGGCTTCCAAACCGGCAAACGCGGCTTTACGCAACAATCCGTCAGGCGAGCCGAATTCCACGGCGATCATCAAACCCTTACCGCGAACCTGTTTGAGAAAGTCGTATTTGGGAACCATGGCTTGCAAACCCGCGATGATTTCACCGCCGAGTTTGGCGGCGTTTTCGACTAGCCTTTCGTCTTCAATCACTTGCAACGTGGCAATACCCGCCGCCATCGCCATGTTGTTCTTGGAGAAGGTGGAACCATGCACCACAGCGCGGTCCATGCGGTTGAAGACGGCGTTCATGATTTGATCGGTCATCGCCACCGCGCCGACGGGTATGAAACCGCCAGACAGTGCTTTTGCCATCAAGATCATGTCGGGTTCTGCGCCATAATGCTCAACCGCCCAGAATTTGCCGGTTCGCCCCATGCCGCATTGGATTTCGTCGGCAACCAACAAGGTGCCAGTTTGCTTGCATAGGCGTTGAACGTCTTTCAGATAGCCGTCAGAGGGGATATTGACCCCTTTGCCCTGAATCGGTTCGACGATGAACGCTGCGACTTCTTTTTTGCTCAAAGCCTGTTCCAACGCGGCGAGGTCATCAAACGGCACGGTGAAGCACCCCGGCAACAAGGGTCCGAAGCCTTCACGAAATAAATTCTCACCGTTCAGCGACAATGCGCCAGTGGTCAAGCCATGGAAAGCATGTTCGCAATAGAGGATTTTTTCGCGTTTAGTGGTGTAGCGGGCAAACTTGATCGCCGCTTCCACCGCCTCCGCGCCGGAGTTGCAGAAAAATGCCTTGGTCAGATTGGGTGGGCAGGTGGCAAGGATTTTTTCCGCCAAAACGCCCGACAAAAGCGACACATCCATTTGCACCATGTCTGGCAATTGGGCATCCAGCACATCTTTCAAGGCTTGGATGATCGTGGGATGGTTGCGGCCCAAGGCGAACATGCCAAAGCCTGACAGCAAATCCAAGTATTCATCGCCCTTATTATCGTAAAGATAGGGTCCGTGGGCTTTGGTGTAAACCCTGTCGTAACCAATCGTTTTCAGCACCCGGACCATTTGGGTATTCAGGTGTTTGTCATGCAAGTCAAAGTTTTCACCCGACCTTTCGGTGAGCATTTCGGCAATAGTTCTTGACATCGTTTTGTTCAGAATTGGGTAGAGGTGTTGTAGAAGCTGGAGAGAAAAAGCTCGATTCGTCTGACAATACTTGCTTTTCAAACCAAGCTTTGACGCTCCAAACTAGGTCATTTATATGCCCTACGGCGTCTAATATGCCACACGCTAAAGGCGGGCAGCACTACCAAGGCGCAGATTAGGGTCATCAGCAAACCAATCGAGAGCAAGATACCCATCGAAGCCGTGCCTTGATGGGAGGTGAAAGCCAAGCTGCTGAAGCTGAAAATCGTCGTCAATGCGCCATAGAACACGCCTTGCGCTTCACTGGTGCCGAGCAGGTTCTCCTCGGAGGAATCCAGATAATGCAAGCGGTGGACCATGTGGATGCCACTGTCCACCCCCAAACCAAACAACAAAGGCAAGGCGATGATGTTGGCAAAATTGAAGGGGACGTTGAACACCACGGTTGCCGCCGCCGTGAATACCGATGCTAATAATAATGGCAATAACACCAGCAAAGTGTCTTTCACATTGCGCAGGATGACTAGCAACAAAATCGTGATGGCCACTAAAGCAATACTGAAAGCTTGCACGAAGGATTCGACGACTTCATTCATGGATTCAAGATAGGTAACCGGGAGGTCGGTGACATCCGGGTCTATACGCTGTGCCTCCAAAATAAATGCTCTCAGGTTTTCCAAATCGTTTAAATCGTGTTTTGGGGATACTTGAATCCGATACAGCCCATCTTGGCTTAACCAACGCGCTTTTAACTCGGCAGGCAGGGATTCCAAGGTAATGGTTTCCGCTTCCAAGCCTTTTCTTAATTTTTCCATCGTGACTGGCAAACCACTCAGCAGGGCTTGTTGCAGTTTGTCCAATAGAGGTTGCCGAAGTTCCTCAGGCAAGCCGTCAAGATAATCCAAAAAACTGTCCAAACTTTCGCTCAATTCCAACAGGTCGGCATTGCCGCCCTCAGCTTTGGAGATTTGAACCAAAATGTTGGCTTGAAGTTCCTCCAAGCTTTCGAGCTTCGCCCCACCTTGGGCGGGTTGGGGGAAGCTTTCGAGTTGTGGGCCTAACACCAAACTGAGTTCTTCAATAATGGCGAGTTTGGCATCTTGGTCTTCAGGGATCAAGTCAAAGAGTGTCGTGACTTTCTCGACCGTGGGCAGCTTTTCAAAGCGGCTTTTTTTATCCAAGGTTTCTTTCTCGCTCGTGGCAAGAGAAGAAAGCGTCATCGGCGAGGTATCCTCGTCTTGCAGCAAATATTTGAAGGTTTTGACGGATTCGGTGTTTTGGTCGCGCAGATTGATGGGGTTGAAATCCACTGATACTCGTGTCAACAAAGCCAGTGCAGCCAAGGTCAACACAAAAGTAGTCCAGCGTATGGTCCGACCATAGCGCAAAGGCCAATTGGATAATAGAAAAGAGGATTTCTCAAGCTCTGGTTTTTTCGTCCTACGCCGTTTGATCGGCATAATTTTCATCAGTGCGGGCAACACGGTGAAAGTAGTCAGCAAGGCGATGAACATACTCGTGCCGGCAATGATGCCCAGTTCGGACACACCAATATAATGGGTCGGAATGAACGCATAAAGGCCAATAGCGGCGGTGAGGGCACATAAAATCAGTGCCGATCCAGTGGAAGTCAAGGTGTCCAAAAGCGCATCACGCTGGGATTCGCCGCGCATAATCAATTCCCGGTAACGTAGGCAGAAATGCGAGGAGAAGGCATCGCCCATACCGATGAACAAAACGGCGAAGGCAATCGAAATCAGGTTCAGATGGCCTATGCTCACCGTGGCGAAACCCATGGAAAAGACCAACCCCAAGCCTAGCGAAATGAAAGTGGCAATCATCAGCTTGAAGGAGCGGTAGGCGATCCACAAGGTGACGCAGACAAGAATGAATGAAGCGATACCGGCAATGGTGGTGCTTTTGGTTATGCCATCCATTTCTTCATATTCCAATATGACTTCCCCGGTCATATTGACTTGGACATTGGCTAGCTCGCCGGATTTGGCTGCGGCTATTGCATTTTTTATTGCCAAAATGCTTTTTTCGGCTGGCAATAATTCAGAGTAGTCCAGCATGGGCATTAGAATGATGAAGCGCTTGGTGGTTCCCAGCCCGCTGTGCTGGTCTATCATCAATTGCTGCCAAGATAATTGATAAGGCTTGCCTTCGCGCACGGCATCCAAGGTTTGGCTGACCTTCCTGAACACGAGGTTCATGTCCAATTCCAGATCATCATCGCCAGAGTTCTTGATGGCCAGCCCAAGAATGTCAAATAACCCATGCAAGCTATTGTCTTTGGAAAGCTTGCCGATGAAAGGTTGGGCATTGGCAAGTTGCTTGGACATGTCTTCCAATTCCTTTGGACTCAGGTAAAGCATGCCGTTGCGATCAAAAAATTCGCCTTCGTCGGGAACGTAAACCGATTTGATGGCTGTTTTATTTTGCCGCAATTCCTCGCTGATGCGTTTAACCACGGCAGAGGTTTGCTCTGGAGAATCGCTTTCCACCAACAAAAGAATGGTGTTCACATCTTGCGGGAACGCCTTTTCCAGTTTGATCCGGTTTTGCTGGAAAGGCAACTCGGTGGAAATCATATCCGCCGTGTTGGTATTGATGGTGAGATTGTCCATCGTGTATTTGCCGATGAACACCGAGGCAATGACGAACGACACAATAAGCAACCACGGACGGTTAAGAATGTTTTTTTCCCACCAATGTATGGTTTTGACAATTAGGCTGTCGGTCGTTCTGCTCATCGTTTGATGTGGGCCTGAGAGGTTAAGGCTGGAAAAAGAGGGTTGCTGTCTTAAGCAACGGCAAAATTGGTGTCACGGCCCATGTCGGCAGCCAGTTTAAGGGTTTTCATGGCTGCGTCGAAGTGCCTTCCCAATTGGATAATATCAATAAAATCAACCGGGTGTAGAAATGCGCTCAGCAACATTTTTCGAACATGCAATATCCCTTTGTCATCAAAAGCCCCCTCTATGGAAGGCGGCAGCGTGACATCCACCGGATCGACAACACTTCGTATGGCTAAAAAAGGCATACGGTGACGTTCGGCGGCACGGGCGACGGCGGCACTCTCCATGTCCAAGGCAATGGCTCCTTTAGTGGCATGGATGGCCTGTTTCTCGTCTGCTCTCGCCACTATTCGATCACTTTCCGCCAGCAACCCGCTGTAAAGGTGGATTTGCCCTTCAAGTTTTGAAGTCAAACGCTTGCGCCATGACTCGTCGGTTTCGATCAACTGACCGTTTTTGCAAGCGATCCTATCCGGTAGAATCAAGTCCCCTGGATGGATGCCGGGAGCTAAAGCGGCTGCGCACCCCCAACTAATTAATGACTTGGCCCCGGCTTGGATCAACAAATCTACGCAACGGTCTGCTGCTGCTGGCCCTGCCCCGGACAATCCAATCAGGCAATGTTGATCCAACTCCAAGCAACCACCCTGCGGCACTCGCTTAGTAGTTAGGCTGCGGCATTCAACCGACATCGCGACAAGAATGCCTAGCTTAGTCACGCGATTGCAAAACGCTCATTGCGGAAACGCGCCAATGCCCACAACGGGAAGAATTTGTCGTAACCGTGGTATTTCAGGTAAAACACCTTGGGGAATCCAGGTGCGGTGAAACACTCGTCTTTCCAAAAGCCATCGGATTGCTGGTTTCTGAGCAAATAATCAACACCCGCTTGCACCTCGGGTGATTCCGCCTCACCTGCCGCCATCAGCGCGGTTAACGCAAAACCGGTTTGGAAAGCTGTGCTGGTGTGGAATTCGCCGCGCTGTGCCGGGCTGTCATCGTGGTAGGAGTAGTTGTCTTCCCCCCAGCCGCCATCGCCACGTTGCTTGGATTTAAGCCACGCCACCGCTTTGCGAATGCTTGGGTCATCCTTGGGGACCCCCGCCGTCTCGAAAGCCAGCAGAACCGACCAGCAACCATAAATGTAATTGGTCCCCCAACGTCCAAACCACGAGCCGTCTTCCTCTTGCTCGCTTTTCAAATAGGCGATGCAACGGTCCAAAACAGGTTGGTATTCAGGGTTGGTTTTCACCAAATTGCCTAGGAACATGGCGCAGCGGCCTGACACATCGGCAGTGGGAGGGTCCAATAGAGCGCCATGGTCGGCAAAGGGAATGTGGTTCAAATAATAATGGTCATTGTCCACATCGAATGCGCCATAACCGCCATTGCTGGATTGCATCCCGGCTATCCAAACACCAGCCCGCTGGATGGTTTCGCTAAATTCTTCTTCCTCGGATTGAACCAAGGCATGGGCAACCACCGCCGAGTCGTCAACGTCAGGATACCAACTGTTACCAAACTGGAAAGCCCAACCGCCACCGGGCAAATTCGGGCGCTTGACTTGCCAATCGCCCGGTTCGTCGGTCAATTGCTTGCTGGCCAGCCAGCGCAAACCTTCTTTGATCTGCATCCGGGTTTGAGGGCTTTGCTCATATTTATCCACTTCTTGCAGGGCCAAGGCCACCAGGCCAGTGTCCCAAATCGGGGATACGCAAGGCTGGCAATAGGCTTGGTCGCCTTTGATGACCAGCAAGCGTTTGATGGATTCCAAGGCAATTTCCCTGCGCTCGTCCCCTTTAGGGAAGCCCAAGAAATCCATGGCCTCGTAAGCGTTCACCATGGCGGGGAAAATGGCACCCAAGCCATCGTATCCGTTAAGCCTTTCCAAAAACCAGTCGCGTGCCTTTTCTGTCGCTTTTTTGCGCATGGCGCGGGGAATCAAAGGTTCGAGCAGACGGCCGAAGCGTTCCAAGGCCAACACCGTTTTTCCAATGGGTGTTTTTACATGCGAGAAATAGTTATTTTCCTTTTCCGGGTCAATCGTGAACAACTCGCGCACCCCGATCTTGTTGGGATTGCGCGCAGTAACTTTGTAAGAGCAAAGGATGGCAAGAGGCACCATCACGGTGCGTGACCAATAGGACACCTTGTCCAAATGGAAAGGAAACCATTTGGGCAGCAGCATGATTTCAACCGGGATGAACGGAATGCCGCGCCAAGGCAATTGTTCAAACATTGCCAGCATGATGCGCGTGAACACATTGGCCTTGGCTGCGCCGCCGTGGGCCAGAATCCACTCGCGGGCTTTGGTCATGTGTGGGGCCGTGATGTCTTCACCTGCCATTTTCAAAGCGTAATAAGCTTTGATGGTGCATGAGATGTCGCCTTCACCTCCCCGAAACAGTGGGTAACTGCCGTCTTCGGTTTGATGGGTGCGCAGAAAATTGGCAATTTTCCCTTGTAAATCCTCGTCGATTTCATCCATGAAGTGCATCATTAAGATGTATTCGGAGGGGATCGTGCAATCTGCTTCCAATTCAAAGACCCAATAACCCTCTTGGCTTTGCAGGCGAAGCAAATGCTCTTTGGCGCGGTCTATGGCATTATCCAAGGGCGATTGCATTGATCCGAGAAATGCAGAATCAATGCCAGACAGTAAGCTTGCTTCTTTAAACATTGGTTTTTTCCTCTTTAAAACTTGGGTTTCGACTGCTCGGGCGTCGTTAAAGTAGCCGCAAGGGCCAAAACTTGGCTTTCTGGCGCAGGAAGACCTTTGCCAACTAGGTAGAACAAGGTTTTCAACAAAATATCGCTTCGCCTTGA